>JBDSEJ010000127.1:0-5064 GCA_039920105.1 Candidatus Nitrotoga sp.
ATACCTTCCGATCCCTATTGGGCATTGCACGCCATGCCTGCGCCCTAACTTACGAGGATCTTTACTCCGGCGAATGGAAGCATCCCACTACATATAGTGGCGTTGGGAGCTAACCGGATAGGCAAGGAATATTCTATTATGCATAATTTGAATGTAACCCGTTTTTCCTAATATAGTCGCCGCATTCTAAACTTTAAGTTGTGACAAACATGACGTATCAATCAACGAAGAGTAAAATGCACCTTTAGTTAGATAGTAAATACGAATGTCCATTCAGTGGTTTCCCGGTCACATGGTTTCAGCCCGAAAAAAGGCTGCAGAAACCATGGAACGAGTCGATATGATAATAGAAGTGCTTGATGCACGCGTGCCGGAGGCAGGCAGCAACCCTGTCATTAAGGAGTTACGCTTGCATCGCCAACGGCCATGCTTAAAAATTCTTAATAAGACTGATCTGGCTGATCCGGCTGTCACTAGTGCCTGGCTCAGTTTCTTCAATGAGCAAAAAGGAATTAAGGCCGTAGCGCTATCGTGCAAAAAACCGGGAGATGTCGCCAGGATCCCAGGCATGTGCGAGACGCTCGCCCCGCATCGTGATAACAGACTGAAGCCGCTGCGCATGATGATTATGGGCATCCCTAATGTAGGGAAATCCACACTGATAAATGCGCTGCTGAAGCGCCGTGTGGCAGCTGTAGGCGACGAGCCGGCAGTGACCAAAAATCAGCAGGGGTTCGACCTGAATGAACGGATGACGCTGATTGATACACCGGGGCTGATGTGGCCCAAAATTGAGTACGATAGCGACGGCCTCATGTTAGCCGCAAGCCACGCAGTAGGGCGAAATGCCATAATTGACGAAGAAGTAGCCAGTTTTCTGGGTGATATACTGCTGATAAACTACCCTGATCTGCTGGCAAAGCGTTATGGATTTTCTGTTGAAGGTCTGGATGGTGTGGGCATTGTCGAGGCAGTTGCAAAACGACGCGGCTATATGCTCAAGGGGGGTATTCCAGATTTGGAAAAAGCCGCACTCACTTTGTTACAAGATTACCGCACCGGTGCACTTGGACGCATCAGTTTGGAAACACCAAAAAGTCGGAATATGATGTTAGCCGAACAAGCAGACATTAAAACAAGGGAAAACGCCTTAAACATAACTAATTCGAGCGAGTAGCAACCCGAAAAACCCTCTTGCTCACTTGATGCTGCTGTAGGAAGCTGGCTTGACCAATAATTAAATCTTCCTTTCAGCCACGATAATCTTTATATCCGAAGGACATCGCCAGTGCGGTTAAACAAACTTTGCTTATTCTCTTTATCCGCTTGCATTGCGCTTACCTCAATGCCGGCGGCTCATGCGGAGGATAAAGCTTTGCTGAATAACTCGCTTGTTCCCTTAAATGCAGACTCCATACTACAACCGTCCGCTGCTTCCACTGACTCCGGTCTGACACTCTCTGTCGATCCTAACCTATCACAAAACGATTTATGGCAACGTATCCGTAATGGCTACGCGTTGCGCGAAATGAATAGTCCGCTAGTGGCAAACCACGAGCAATGGTACGCAAAACGTCCGGATTATATTCAGCGTATGACCGCCCGTGGACAACGCTACCTTCATTTTATTGTGGAAGAAGTAGAGCGGCGCGGAATGCCATCGGAAATTGCACTGTTACCCATGATCGAAAGTGCATTTAATCCACAGGGCTATTCCACCTCTAGCGCGGCTGGCATATGGCAGTTCATCCCTTCTACTGGCAAGCATTTTGGTATGCAGCAAAATTGGTGGTATGACGGGCGGCGGAATATTATCAGCGCGACCCTTGGTGCGCTCGACTACCTGCAAAAACTGCATGGCATGTTCGGCGATTGGGAATTGGCTCTTGCCGCTTACAACTGGGGCGAAGGTGCAGTACAAAAAGCTCTCGTGCATAATCGCAAAATGGGTTTACCCACGGATTACGCCAGTCTGCAAATGCCAAATGAAACACGCAACTACATTCCCAAGCTGCAAGCGATAAAAAATATCGTTGGCAATCCGACCAGCTTCGGCCTAGAACTGCATCCCGTTCCGGATCAACCATATTTCGTTAAGGTCAGTACGCCAAAAAATATTGACATGGAGCTTGCTGCAGGTTTGGCAGACGTTACGCTGGATGAATTTCGCGCGCTGAATCCGGCCCATAACCGTCCGGTTATGCTGCAAAAAAATTCCGAAGTACTTTTGCTCCCCGTTGACAAGGTGGAAACCTTTCGCGCCAATCTGGCAAGCAACAGCCTGCCGCTAGTAACATGGCGGGCTTACAAGAGCAGGAAAGGTGAACACTTAAATGTACTCGCAACACGCTTCGGACTATCAACAGAGACACTACGGTCCATCAACGGCCTGTCAACGGAACTTAAGAAGAGCACCGGACAGATGCTACTGGTACCACTTAATGGTCAGGATGCAGAAGCAGAAGACAAATTCGAGACATTTAATATACACCCTGCCAGTATCAAACAGTTGCTTGGAAATACAATCAAATACACGGTTCGCAAAGGTGACACACTGAGCGCCATTTCTCGACTTTACAATGTGAGTGTGGAAAAGCTGCAAAGCTGGAATAACAACGTAATAACACTCATTCCAAGTCAGCTCATTTTCATAGAGCAACCCGACAAAACGCACCACGATTCCAGTGCTAAAAAGAAACGCGGCAAAACTGGCAAGCCAGTAAAAAAGGTAATGTTTTGAACATGTCTCGACGCACTAGTTAACATCCTCTAACTTGCTACTCCTGTCCATTTGCATCCGCCGTGTTTTTGTAATTCTGAGTTCACTTGGACGCTAAGCAGGATAAGGCCGCATCTTTTAGCGTGAGGATGTCATGATCACATCAAGCACTCTCAACTGAAACCAAGACATCGCATTGCGACTCGGCCAGAACATGCTTGGTGACGCTGCCGATGAATAGCTTTTCGAGCATATTTTCTCCGTGCTTACCCATCGCGATCAGATCGCAATTCAGTTCTTGCTCCTGCTCAACGATACGCAATGATGGATCGCCATTCAGCACAATGAACCGTACAGTGTTCGGTGGCAGCCCAGTTTCTTTGCTCAATGCAAGCAGCTTCTGAACAGCCTCCTATTTGGCTATCACACGATAGTGATTGATAACATCTTCATCGACACTGGCATATCGCAAGCACCCCTCAAACGGGACCTCAAAAACGTGCAGCAACACAATATCGGCGTGGGGAGCGACAGCCCGCGCATATTCAATGGCCCGCAGTGAGTAATGTGAAAAATCTATAGGTATGAGTACCTTTCGATAAGGTCCACGAGCAACTTGCTTGAGGACAAGCATAGGGGATTTCATTCCGCAGAGCATTCTTTCAGCAGTCGAGTCAAGCAGAAGGTGCCGCAAAAAACCCTCGCCTCGGGCACCGAAAACGATCAGGTCCGACACCATCGCGTCTGGTTCATTGGCCAATTCTGAAAGCAAGGAACCAGATGCAACACGCGTGCCGACAGATACTCCATAACTCACATGCAACGCCTCGGCCAGCTCGCGCAACTTCTCACGCGCGGGCATCGAGTACCCGTTGTTGTAGCCCTTCCGGTGTTTCCATCATGAGCTGCCTAAGTCTTTCCAGTGGCGCCAAGTTGGCCACGTGGAGCAAGTCCAAAGATGATCCCGTTTCCTGGCTCACTAGGGCCGCACGTTCTACAGCATGTCGAGCAAATGCGGAAAGGTCGGTTGCCGCTAAAATACGTTTGAGCATTACCATAATCTTCCTTTCGCTTGGATACCGCTCCGCCTCTAACTTAGAAAGTTGGACAGTCAACGCAACGCTTAATCAATTTTTGAGCAATATTACTCATATTGTAAATATTTGATATGCGTTCAACTTAACTGGAACCTCATATCAGTGCCAAATATGTAAATTAGGCTCGGCCAGGGCGGGCCATGTAAGACTGTTTCTGTGGGAAATGTAAATGAAAATGCTTTACCGGGCGATCTGCCTATTTAAGAAATGCCAACGTAAACAGTATATTTTGTATGAATTTGATCTTGGCGATGCTGACATCACGCGTCTTGGCTATGAGGACGCAAGTGTAAACCTCACGAGCAATGAAGGTTCAGCCCCCTACTCAGCTTACTTATCGTGCTTTAAGCAAATCACGAATTTCCGTAAGCAGTACTTCTTCAGCCGAAATTTTCGGCAATTCTGCCGGCTTCTCTTCCGACTGCCTCTTTAATGAATTTATACCTTTAATAGCCACAAATACTGCAAAGGAAATAATCGCAAAATCAATCATTGTCTGAATGAACTTCCCATAGCTGATCACAACTGCTGGCGCTTCGCCTCTGGCCTCTTTAACAATGAATACCAAATTTGAAAAATCAACTCCGCCTATGAGAACTCCCATTGAAGGCATCATTATATCGCCAACTAAAGACGAAACAATTTTACTGAATGCAGCTCCAATAATTATTCCCACTGCCATATCTAAAACATTGCCCTTGATAGCAAATTCCTTAAACTCTTTCATAATGCTCATGGCGTTCCTCCTCATATAAAGTGATCAAACGTATTGATATCAATATTTAATAAATTATTCTCATCAATTTTAACAAGGACGCTTCTGTTTTTTGGATAAATTTGCCGTTAATTATTCATATAAATCAAATGGTCCATCACACAATATTTATAACTGTCACATAACCCGTCGATTGTGCGACATCGAACAGACAAATAATCCTGATTTTGTCAGTCTTCATTCTTATTCCACTTCTTGCTATTGAGTAGAACTATTTATAGACACAGGTAAAGTTTCAAGTTGTAGGAGTTTTAACTGTGAATACTTAACTGGTAGATAAGACCAAACATTAACTGGCCGCAAAAAAAAATGAAATCAAGGATAAAATGTTTCGCTTTTTTAAAAAAATAACATTTTGTCTAGGATCTGCCCCATGACAGCTAAAAAAGTAGCAAATGAGGCCAAGTCAAAATCCTTGGTAATTTCTCACCGCCCAGCGGTTCCAGTAGAAAAGGTATCAGATGCTCAGTTTC
>JBDSEJ010000128.1:0-2382 GCA_039920105.1 Candidatus Nitrotoga sp.
AGCGTACCCGCCTGATGGCACCTCAGACTTTTTTTACCAGAAAAAACCGTTGTAAATAAAAGCCATTAGCACAGGGCTGAAGTTGCATGGGAGCAAAGTCCCATTATAGGCGGCTTGAGCTATGTAAATTGAAAACCCTATGTACAGATCTAAGGGGCTAGACGCGGGTAACATTATCCAGCTACCAACATGTTGCTTTCATAAAGTCCAGCAATGATGAGGTTTGTCAGCAGCCTGTCGGGTATATTATTAAACCCATCAATAATTCGAAGTTGCTGAGCGAATTTGATCGTGATTCATAAATTGTATTTTCAGTTTCTTATCTAATAGCTTTTCAGCCGACCATTAACGTTCATAACTATCGCAAATCACTATATTGTCTTTCCAAATTAACTTGTCGACATGAACATCCACTGCAAATTTCACGCTATAGAGCCCAGATCAAACTCTCCTTTGGTGTTTTCCAATCCCCGCAAAGAGAATTGTCGGAAATCAGTATTACCTTAATGATTCGAATAAAGCTTTCTCCGCGCACTTTCGTTTTGCATAGGGTGGCCGACCTGCCATCATCATGACAATCGATGTCTTTTAGGAAGTATTTGTAGAAGGTGTTCAGTGTGTCGTGGTCAAGATGTTTGTAGTGGCATCAAAGCGAATGCATCCGAACCGTAGGGGGTACTCTCCAGATTCCGGCTGGCGAATATGACCTTCGCTCAATATGCCACGCTGACTGCTTAGTACTGCTCGATCGCCTGCCGCACTACGCGCGCATCGTGCCGATTGACGGGGTAAAGTGTCGTCTCAAACCAGCGTGTTGGCGGGAATGGCAAAGGGTAAACGAGAGACTGCACCCTGCCACTCAAGTGGCATACAGCTGTCAAAGGGACGCAGCAAACTCGTTGCCATAGCCGTTACACCATTGGCATGTTTGCTGCATATGTGCCCCGCAAACACATAGCACAACTTCCTTTCAGCCAGTGTGAACAGCCCACTTCATAATTCTTGCAGGTGACGGTATCGTCCTTCCAGTCCCTCATGCGCGTCTTTTGGTCAACGATTTTCGGTCGTTCAGTAATGCTGGCACAGGTCACCTCCACCACGTTTGTCTGCATAGACATGCCGGTAGATCGCCTGATGGCTGATCTGCAATTCCCAAGCCGATTAGCAGCTTGTTCAGGGATGAGGTCTACTATGATCAATCTCTCGATTTCCGCGCGGCTAGGCATTACACTGAATTCTGATTAAAATGTTAGGCCTTATTAATTATATGCGTACTTTTCAGTATAGTCACAAATGCAATTTACCCATTTTACCGATTACTCATTGCGCACCTTAATTTACTTGGGAGCACAACATAGCATGTTGGCTACGATCAGTGAGGTTGCTGAAAAATATGGTATCTCGCAAAGCCATTTAACGAAAGTCGTGCATCAACTGGCCAACCGTGGCTATATTCAAACCACTCGCGGCAAGGGTGGAGGTATGCGCTTGGCGCGCGAACCGCAGTTGATCAACATTGGGGATGTAGTGCGCGATATGGAAGACAACATCAATCTGGTTGAATGTTTCAATGTAAAAAATCAAAGTTGCCCTTTGCTACCTGCATGTATACTCAAGTCAGTGCTTACAGAGGCGCGTAAAAACTTCTTTGACACTTTGGATCGCTACACTCTGGCAGATTTGTTAATCAACCAATCATCTCGAAAAAATGTGCTTGACCTCCAGAAAAGCGCACGTTAAACAAAAACTAAAGCTTTACTGCCGCCGTCCTTAATTGTTCATTGTTTAAGGGTGTCATTTCGCATTATACAAACTCAACTAATGTATTTAGATAGTTTTCCCTGAAAAACCCCACTCTACCCAGTCTCCATCAGATGTTAATGGACGCTGGGATTTTACCGATGCATCAAGCGCCTTAACAGTTGCCAGTTCTGGGTGCACAAAAGCGCCAACTGACGCAGGTTGTGGTCTGCGTCGCACAGTAGCGCGTTGATTGCATCCCCTGCTTCGCCTTTGAGGAAGCTCAGCCCCAAATGTTCATCGTTCTTCATGTGCCCGATCCCTGGCTCCACTGCATTTCTGCGTTTGAGTTTATCCTTGAGCGAAGCCGTCACACCACGCTTGGCACAAGCAATCCAGATTGCGGCGCCATCCATCCCGTGTCCTTTGTAGCCCCGATCCACATACTCTACTCTCGGCAATGTTCCTGTCAGTCGCTCAACCTGCGCCAGCGATGTGCGCCACCACTTCCTCATTCGACAGATTGTGAGTGGGCTGCAGATAGTGCAGCCCGGCATCAGCCGACTCGGGATGCAAGACCGACTTTCTTCAGAGTAAGGATTGCAGAACTGCACTTCAGCTGCATTCCAGTCAATCTGGCTG
>JBDSEJ010000129.1:0-4236 GCA_039920105.1 Candidatus Nitrotoga sp.
ATTGTGAAAACCCCCGCCGGGCTTACCCGCACAATTACGACAACCCGTACCGCAACACTTGCAAACCCAAACGACTTGTTTAGCCTGACGAAACTTACGGACACGGTTACCGATAACGGTGCCATAAACACACACGTGTATAACGGAACGTCAAGATTGCTTACCAGCACATCTGCCACAGGGCGGACGAGCACTGCGAATCTTGATTCACAGGGCCGAGTGACGCAGCAAAAAATAGCCGGCATCGAGCCCGTCACTTACACCTACGACAGCCGTGGACTGCTTAGCAACATCACGGAAGGGTCCGGCACCAACATCCGCACGGCGAATTTCGTTCATAACGCTGCGGGGGATCTCACCAGCGCCAGCGATGCGCTCGGGCAAACCGTGAATATCGCCTATGATTCAGTAGGACGAGTGGTTACCCAAAAGCTGCCCGATAGCAGTATTACTCAATACAGCTACGATGCGGCTGGCAACGTTACAGCCATTACTCCACCCGGAAGGTTGGCACATGCCTTTGCCTACACGCCGATCGATCAAGTGTCTGCTTACACTCCGCCCAATTTGGACAGCGGCAGCACTGCTACGCAGTACAGCTATAACGTCGACCGCGGTCCGACCCACATAACCCGCCCAGACGGGAATATCATCGATATCGCCTACGACACGGGCGGGCGTCCCACCTCGCTTGGTATCGCACGTGGGTTGTTCAACTACAGCTACAACGCCACCACCAGCCAATTGACCGGTGTTACCTCCCCCGGCGAACTTGGTTTAACTTATAGTTACGACGGTACCTTGCCGACCGGCGTCACTTGGAGTGGAGCAGTCACCGGCGCGACCGCATACACATACAATAATCTGCTGCTTGCAAGCACCGAAAGCGTCAATGCTGCCAACACTGTGAGCTTCAACTATGATGCCGATGGACTTCTCAAAACGGCGGGTAATCTAGCACTGACCCGTAACACTCAGAATGGTCTGCTCACCGGTAGCACACTGGGCAACGTAACCGACAGCATGACGTACAACACCCTGGCAGAGCTGACCAATTACAGCGCAAATTACACCACCACGGGCATTTACAACGTAGCGTACAGCCATGATGCAGTCAGTCGCATCACGCAAAAAGTTGAAACCATTAGCGGCACGCCGGTGACCTACGGCTATAGCTACGACAACGCCGGACGCCTGAGCGCCGTGACCAAAGACACCAATCCGTTAAGCACCTACAGCTATGACAGCAACGGCAACCGCACCGCCAGCACCCGCCTCAACGGCACGGTAAGCGCGAGTTACGACGCGCAAGACCGACTCACCAGCTACGGCAGCAACACGTATAGCTACACCGCCAATGGCGAGCTACTGAGCAAAACCGTAGGCGCACAGACCACCAGCTACCAATACGACGCAATCGGTAATTTGCTTAACGTAACGCTTCCAGATGGCACAGCCATAGACTATTTGATCGATGGAGAGAATCGCCGTATTGGCAAAAAAGTGAATGGCACTCTGGTGCAGGCGTTTTTATACCAGGGCCGGCTTCGTCCTGTTGCCGAATTGAACAGCGCCAACGCTATCGTGAGTCGCTTCGTATATGCCACACACATCAACGTGCCCGATTACATAATCAAGGCTGGCGTGACCTACCGCATCATCGCCGATAATCTTGGTAGTCCGAGGCTGGTGATGAATACCTCCACCGGTGTCGTCGTACAACGCATAGATTACGATGAATTCGGCAACGTTATAGCGGATTCCAACCCTGGCTTCCAACCCTTCGGCTTCGCAGGCGGGTTGTATGATCGCAATACCAGGCTGGTCAGATTCGGCGCTCGTGATTATGATGCCGAAGTCGGAAGGTGGACAGCCAAGGATCCGATCTTGTTTGAAGGTGGGGATCGGAATTTGTATGCGTATGTGGGGGGGAGTCCTATAAGCTTTATTGATCCATTTGGGCTTGCACAGTTTGGGAAAAGGCCGTTAGACGGAATGCCATACATGGTAAATAGCCCAATGGATAACTATTTCAATACCGAGATAAGTCATGAACAGATCTTTTATGGGGATGGCAAAAAACCATCAAATGAAGGATTCTTTGGGGACGGTAAAGTAAGGCCAGACGCCACAAAAAACATACCCAACTACACAATGGGTGGGCCACACTATGATGACACTACAATGCGCGACGCAGTCGCGGAGGCTAAAAAAGTTGTGAAACCGTATTGCCTCATTAGAAACAATTGCCAAGATTTTGCTGACAAGGTACGTAAGGAATATGAACGCCAACAACAGAAGAAAAATTCATGCCAAAAATAAATCTAGTAGCCTTTCTGTTGCTATCTTGTTTGCCACTGCTTGCGATGAGTGGTACGTCTGATACGATGAAGCTGACGGGGCGTCTCGTGTATTCGGCAGGAGGCAACGATATCAACATGATCGAGCTGAATAGCTTGAAACAATTCAGCTTGGGATCATTTTCAACGGATAGCAGCATCAATCACTTTACGAGGCTATCCGATAGCATCTTTCTTTTTGAAAACTGCAATGGGCGCAGAAAACCCAATTGTCTTTTGAAAGAGTTTGTTATAGGCGCCAAGACACCTAACACTTTGCGCTCGGGCTATTCTCCAACATATATCCCAGAAAACAAATCTCTCTTATTCTATGATCAGGACGAAGAATCAGGGCAAATGTGGTTGCACATTGCAGATGTGAGGTCACCAAGTACTTCACATAAAGTTGCCAAAGCACCTGCGGACATGATCTTATCTAATGGCCTACCGTATCCTATAATCACTCAACCGCTTCAAATATCTAGCGATGAAGTTATATTTGTGGGTGAAGATAAACGACTTTGGAGAGTTCAAGTTTCAAGCTCAAAACTCACCCCAACAATTATCAAAAATTGCATTCCACAAATTTGGAGAGATCGCAGTCAACGATTGGTTTGCTACGATTGGGAATCGCAAGAGTTTTATCAAACTACTTTAATGGCTGGAAATATCGAAAAACTGCCTCAGCTCAAAGGAGCCTATGGCCTAGTGTATCTTCCCAAAGATGACGTGATTATCTATGGCAAAGCACGACTAAAGATGCTGGTATCAGAAACGTACGATATTTTTGCATATAGTTTCAATACTAATAAGCATGTTAAGGTTCGCGCCAACAGCCATATAAACAGCGGAGTATGGCTTCCATAAATCAAACGGGCCAGGCACGCTCTGTCTATACTGTGAGAGCGGCCATGAGCACCTCAATGGTTCGCTGTTTGTGCCGTTTTTGGACGAAGCGGGCAATGGGATTGAGGTCTACGGTCGCAAACTGCGTGGCGATCTCAGGGCGGGCACGCCCAACGTCTCCAACGCTTTCGTGAGTCGACTTGTATATGCCACACACATCAATGTGCCCGACTACAATGATTCAGGCTGGTGTGACTTACTGCATCATCGCCGACTCCTCCACCGGCGCCGTAGTGCAACGCATGGATTACGATGAATTCGGCAACGTTATAGCGGATTCCAACCCTGGCTTCCAACCCTTCGGCTTCGCAGGCGGGTTGTATGACCGTAATACCAGGCTGGTCAGATTCGGCGCTCGCGATTATGATGCCGAAGTTGGAAGCTGGACAGCCAAGGATCCGATCTTGTTTGAAGGTGGGGATCGGAATTTGTATGCGTATGTGGGGGGGAATTCGATCAACAGAGTTGATCCGTTGGGGCTGTATTATTTTCAACAGTCATGGCAAGCAAATGATCCAATCGTAGGCCGAGCAAACACGCTTATCCCTCCTGGTGGAGGAATCAGCTCTTTCATTGAAAATTATGTACCTGTGGGACGAACCCTTGCTGAAATACATGACCCGCTTGTCGGCGCGCTTACGCGCGCGGGGTTGCCTGATATTATTGCCAATCTTCCAACCATCCCTTTAGTGTACATAGTGGCATCCTATCTAGAATTCAGACGATTTTTGGGTTTTGCAGAGCAACCTAATCAGCAGTGCACGCGATGACACGAGAGATTTCATTAAGTTTGGTATGTCTCTTAGTTCTGTTTGGCACATTATCTTGTAATTTTGAGACTAATTTGGCCCCGGAAAATAAAGAGCTTCGAATCGGTCAGAAATACGAGATCGTCGGAGAGCTCTATGCTAACAGTGTCAGTGATGATCTCAATTCTAGCAGCCTGTCGGGTTTAAAATTCATGCACCACACACATAAACGTACTATAATT
>JBDSEJ010000130.1:0-3458 GCA_039920105.1 Candidatus Nitrotoga sp.
ACTGCATCAATTTCATCAATAAACACAATGCACGGCGCCTGTTTTTTCGCCTGCTCAAACATGTCGCGCACGCGCGCCGCACCCACACCTACAAACATTTCTACAAAATCAGAGCCAGAGATTGAAAAAAACGGTACATTAGCCTCGCCCGCAATGGCTTTTGCCAATAACGTCTTGCCGGTGCCGGGACTACCCAACAATAGTACCCCGCGTGGAATTCGACCGCCCAAATTTTGAAATTTGGTTGGGTCGCGCAGAAAATCCACAATCTCGGACACTTCTTCCTTGGCCTCATCGCAACCAGCCACATCGACAAATGTAACTCGTTCTTTTGTTTCGTCCAACATCCTAGCCTTGCTTTTACCAAAAGAGAAAAGCCCCCCTCCTTTTCCACCACCTTGCATCTGGCGCATGAAGAACACCCACACGCCAATGAGCAACAGCATTGGAAACCACGAAACAAAAATGCTCATCAGAAATGATTGCTCTTCTTCCGGTTTGGCCTCAATCGTGACCCCATTTTTGATCAAGTCAGATACCAACCACAAATCTTGCGGCGCGTAGCTGCTGATGCGCTTACCATCGCTTGTAACAGCCTTCAGCATGCGTCCTTCGATTATTACCTTAGTGATGCTCCCCAGCCTGACTTCCTCCAGAAAACGCGAGTAATCCATTTGCGTCTGCGAGGTCTGCTGACGCGTGTTGAATTGATTGAATACGGTCATTAGCACTAACGCCACGACCATCCAAATTCCAATGCTCTTAAACAAGTTGTTCAAAGTTACTCCTTAAAACAGCGCACAGTTGCTACCATGCATCCATTAGACTACGTCTGACCCGATTACTCAAGGGCACCACTACAAATCCAACAATGTTGCAATACTGCATTAACGTATAGATTCTACAGCTTACACGTTAAATATGCGCTGCGTTAGAACTAATTTGCGTCTAGTACAACTTAGGAAGCTGAGCTTTCTAATGTGCTCGCAAATCTTGAAGTTCCCAAAAGATATAGCTCACTGCTTCGATCGCGCGAAGAGTCCGGCTTGCGTGTCACCACACGAGCAAAGTAACTACGCATCAATTTAATATAGTCCTCAAAACCTACGCCTTGAAAAACTTTCACCAGAAATGCACCGCTTGGTTGCAAATGGCGTAATGAAAAGTCTAGCGCCAATTCCGCTAAATGCATAGCACGTGCCTGATCTGTCATGTTTACACCACTAATATTGGGGGACATATCAGAGATTACAAGTCCAATTTTCTTACCGCCCAGCTTGCCCTCAATTTGCTCCATTACAGTGTCGTCGCGGAAATCACCCTGAATAAACTCTACATTTTGAATTGGGTGCAATGGCAACAGGTCGACTGCAATTACTTTGCCACTTTCGCCCACCTTGATGGCAGCGATTTGCGACCAGCCACCAGGGGCTGCACCCAAATCAACCACTACCATACCACGTTTGAGAAGACCGTCACGCTCATCAATTTCCAATAATTTGTATGCTGCACGCGAGCGGTAGCCTTCCTTCTGCGCACGCTGCACGTATGAATCATTTACATGCTCATGCATCCACTGTTTGTTACTTTTAGATCGCTTCATCGTTTAGAATGCCAGACTTACCAGGGGCCAATAAAATTGCTAACACTAACTGTATTACAACGACAAAATCTCAAAGCACGCGCTCATCCGCTTAAACCTACCGTCATGATTGGATCAGCAGGATTGACCCCCACCGTACTGGGCGAAATCACTTGCGCCCTGAAGAGTCATGAATTAATCAAAATCAGGGTTATGAATGAAGATCGGAATGCGCGTATAGTTATCTTGGAACAAATTTGCACACAATTGAGCGCAGTAGCGGTGCAACATATTGGCAAAATCTTGTTGATATATCAACCTCAAGAAGATGCACCCGAAAAGAAAGCTTTACAACAAAAAGGCAAGTTGCTCAGCAAAAAACAATTAGGAAGCCGTTAACACCTTCCAGCATTATTTCCTGCCATCGCTTAGAGAAGAGAACAATGCAGCCATACTGCCTCTCCCTTGATGCTTAAAGTTCACTAGAAGTGATGGAGGAACGCGACTGCCAATCCCTTATGGCCACATAGTGTAACTTGGCAACCTATATATATTGCACGTTCACAATCTCATATTCTCGAACACCGCTTGGCGCTTGAACTTCAGCAACATCACCGCTGTATTTGCCGATCAGTGCCCGAGCAATCGGAGAGCTGATGGAAATTTTGCATTGCCTGATATCAGCCTCATCATCTCCGACAATCTGATAAGTCACCACATCACCGCTTGTAAGATCTTCAAGCCTCACGGTTGCGCCAAACACACAACGACCGTCTGCATTAAGTGTCTTGGGATCTATCACTTGGGCGTTACCCAACTTGCTTCCCAACTCTATGATGCGTCCCTCAACAAAACTTTGGCGCTCTTTAGCTGCTTCATATTCAGCATTTTCAGACAAGTCACCCTGAGCGCGCGCTTCGGAAATGGCATTGATCACCCATGGACGATCCACGGTTTTCAAATGATGCAGTTCGTTACGCAATAGCTCAGCACCTACCACGGTTAATGGAATCTTACTCATACTGACTCTTCCTTCTTATGTTCTTAACGTGTTCTTAACGAATTAGACGCTGATGCTGCGTCTGCAAGTCATACACATCTAATTCAGCGATGTGCTGCATGCCCAAGCAAGCTGCGCGCGCACCTGCAAGAGTAGTGTAATAAGTCACACGCCCCTGCAATGCGGCATGACGGATAGAATAAGAGTCTTGCATCGCACTGCGCCTACTGTCCACCGTATTAATAATCAGACTGATTTCGCCGTTCTTAATCATATCCACGATGTGCGGACGACCTTCTGCCACCTTGTTCGTCACAGTCACGACAACATCCGCAGCCGCCAATGCTGCAGCGGTACCACGCGTAGCCAACAAGGCAAATCCCATATCGCGTAGGCTCTTGGCAATTTCCACGGCACCCAATTTATCCGCACCACGCACACTGATGAATACCTTGCCGGTGGACGGCAACTTCACTCCTGCCGCCAATTGCGATTTAACAAAGGCTTCAGCAAAGGTGTCACCCACACCCATTACCTCCCCGGTGGATTTCATTTCCGGGCCAAGAATGATATCCACACCGGGAAACTTAATAAAAGGGAACACCGCCTCCTTGACCGAATAATAAGACGGAATAACTTCTTTAGTCACGCCCTGCTGCGCCAAAGTTTTACCAACCATGCAACGAGCAGCCACCTTAGCCAGCGGAATCCCAGTAGCTTTAGACACGAAGGGAACGGTACGTGAGGCGCGCGGATTTACTTCAAGTACAAATACAGATTCACCCTGAATGGCATACTGTACATTCATCAAGCCGACTACATTCAGCGCTCTGGCCATCGCTTTGGTTTGACGGCGCAACTCATCCTGAAGCTTTA
>JBDSEJ010000131.1:0-1605 GCA_039920105.1 Candidatus Nitrotoga sp.
CCAACGGACATCCAGTATAAACCAGCCGAGCAATACCACGCCCCACACTATGGCAATATTCAGGGGCATAATTTTTGCTATGGCCAAGATTAAACTTAAGGCTAATGCCAACAATATAATTACGGCGACGGCTAAAACAGGAGGGGCATTTTTGTCGATGGCATCTCCGTCTACAAAGTTGATCGAAGTTCCCTGCCATTGGTCAAGCTCAAACCATTTTTTCACCATATTTGGTATGGCTTCTGGCAAAGACTCAGATTCAAGTGAAACACCATTAATCAAAATCGGCACTGCCAGTGTTCCCTTGATAATGATAGCCAAATCTATAATTTGCCCGCGCCAATTTGTATCTGCCGCCGCATCGAATGGCTCCAGCTTATTCGCTGTCCAAACAAGCGGACGCACAAAAACACGATTATCCGCAGTGCGCCACAAAAACTCCATTTCAATGCTTGGCGTGGCGCCAGAAATAAACCAGTTAATAATAGAATAGTTTTCTGCCAGAAAAGCTGGAGGGGATAGTGAAGCGATAGCAATTCCCTGATCCGTTAACGATTGAATTACCAGTTTGTCTTTGTCGTTATAACCTTGGCCTTTGTTTATAGTTAGTTCAGCACCGTTCCAGCTTAATGGCTTGACATCGCTAAACCACTTTCCTGGCCAGCTATACTGAAGGTAAACAAGTGACAAAATCAAAGCACTCGCAATAAATAGCAGTGGTGCAGCTATCCATTTCTGGCGCAGTAACTTTTTAGTTGGTGCAGAGTGGGGTTTAAGTTGAATGGACATACCATTATATTTTCAATTAAAAAAATGACATTGCTGCTATGAAATACATGCAGCACTATTCAATGCGCATTTTTGCCTGTAATCATCATAAAAAACGTCATAAAAATAATTCGCAGATCAAACCATAATGACCAATTATTAATGTAATAAAGATCGTACTTTACTCGCATTTCCATTTTTTCGATCTCTCCTGTTTCGCCTCTCCAACCATTAACCTGTGCCCAACCCGTAATTCCCGGCTTGACGTGGTGGCGCAGCATGTAGGCATCGATTTGTCGCTGGTAAAATTTGTCATGAGCCACCGCATGCGGACGAGGTCCCACAATTGACATGTCACCCTTTAACACATTAAAAAACTGCGGTAACTCATCCAGGCTTGTGCGTCGCAGAAAAGCGCCAAAGGGTGTAATGCGGTGATCACCGGGCATTGCTTGAGGCACTTTTTCAGATGGTTCGGCATGATGCTTCATTGTGCGGAATTTCCAAACCCAGATACGTTCACCGTGCAATCCGCCACGTAACTGCCTGAAGAAAATGGGTCCCGGAGAACTTAGTTTGACACCAGTTATGATCAGCAACATGAGGGGACTAGCCACCAACAGAATTAATACCGCTAGAATTTTGTCCTCGATGGCTTTCACGATGCCCTGTACTCCAGACAAGGGTGATTCCAACAGATGAATGACCGGAAAACCGGCTACCTCGCCGATGGAATGGTTAAGCAAATGAACCCCGTAAATGTCTGGAATGAAAGTCACCTGTACTGGCAAGCGGCTCAACTGTGCTACCAGTGATTTGACTTGCTTATCTTGTTGC
>JBDSEJ010000132.1:0-1713 GCA_039920105.1 Candidatus Nitrotoga sp.
AACTAGTTGGGGAAATAGCTATGGCTCGCGTCTGTCAAGTAACGGGGAAACGCCCGATGGTGGGAAACAATGTATCTCACGCCAATAATAAAACAAAGCGTCGTTTCCTGCCGAATTTGCAGCGTCGCCGTTTGTGGGTTGAAACTGAAAATCGCTGGGTATCATTGCGACTGACAAATGCCGGGTTGCGTACCATTGACAAGAATGGTATTGATGCGGTGCTGTTTAAAATGCGCGCACGCGGCGAAAACGTTTAAGGAGTAACGAAAAATGCGTGAAAAAATCAAGCTTGAATCCAGCGCCGGTACTGGTCATTTCTATACGACGGATAAAAATAAGCGTACTACGCCGGAAAAGCTTGAGATCAAGAAGTTTGATCCGGTGGTGCGCAAACATGTAATGTACAAAGAAACCAAGCTGAAGTAGCCTATTCGCTTTATTCAAATGTTAACAAAAAACCCGCTATGCGGGTTTTTTGTTTGGATTGGAAACTTAGATGTATCTAAGCATAACAACGCAGTCGCTGGGAAAACTCCTGTAATGCTGCAATCCCGCTGTTCTCCGCTAGATGACACCAGTCTTCCAGTTGTTTAACTAATTGCTCTTTGGTGGCCGTAGAGCTTTGCCAGATGGCGGCCAGCTCTTGGCGCAGGGTATAGGTTGTCTGTAGGATGCCACTGGCTTTAATCACCTCACTGAGTTTCGTTTTTTGTTGTTCGGTTAAAACATTTTCATCCAAGTGTAGCCAGTGTTTGATGCGCGCCACATCAATTTTATCTGAGGCATGTAGTTTGAGCCGAGCTATTTCTATTGAATAGGTTTTTTTCAGTAGTTGGGCATATCTGGCTGTGACTTCGTAACGGTTGGCGATAACAGCGTGTAGAGTCTCCATGTCACATGAGGTCTTCGCTTGGTTCAGACGTACTTGCGGAGCACGTCTCTTCACTTGTGCCAGACCGAAGGTTTCTATAATGCGGATGTAGAGCCATCCAATGTCGATTTCATACCACTTGTTGGAAAGTTTGGCGGAGGAGGCATAAGCGTGGTGGTTGTTGTGAAGCTCTTCACCGCCGATAAAGATACCCCACGGCACGATGTTGGTGGAAGCGTCCTCCGTCTGGAAGTTGCGATAACCCCAGTAGTGCCCAATACCGTTGACAATGCCAGCTGCATTGATAGGTATCCATGCCATTTGCACGGCCCAGATAGTTAGGCCGATTGGGCCAAACAAAAGTATGTTGATGATCAGCATCAGTGTGATGCCAAGCTCGCTGCGTTTACTGTAAAGATTATTTTCAAGCCAGTCGTTCGGTGTGCCGTGGCCATATTTGTCTAGTGTTTCCTGATTCTGGGCTTCTTTGCGGTAAAGAGCAGCGCCTTCCAATAACACTTTCTTGATGCCCAGTATAACCGGGCTATGCGGATCTTCCTCTGTCTCGCATTTGGCATGGTGCTTGCGGTGGATGGCGACCCATTCTTTAGTGACGATTGCGGTGGTTAGCCACAACCAGAAACGGAAAAAATGACTGGGGATAGCATGCAGATTCAGCGCGCGATGTGCCTGATGGCGGTGCAAAAAAATGGTAACAGATGCAATGGTAATATGGGTAAAAATCAGTGCAACTACCACATAGCCCCACCATGGCAAATCAATTAAACCTGAAAGCATTCACTATCTCCTAAAATGTCGGCTGTAAATTATAGCCGAACATT
>JBDSEJ010000133.1:0-2585 GCA_039920105.1 Candidatus Nitrotoga sp.
AAACCCTACTGCGAATACTGGTAGATCTGCGGCTGATAGCAGATGCCAATTTTTATAAAGGTCGAGGACGGTTGCCCCGCACATAGTTGGTATAGCAAGAAAGAAAGAAAACTCGGTCGCAACTCGTCGATCAAGTCCAAAAATCATCCCGCCCATGATGGTTGCTCCGGAGCGAGAAACGCCGGGAAACATGGCCACGGACTGGGCAAATCCCACCTTGATTGCATCTTGCCAACGCATATCTTCGATACTTTTGATGCGCGGATGAAATGCACGTTTTTCCACCCAAAGAATCACCAACCCTCCCCCGATTAGAGCCATCGCCACCGTATAAGGATTAAACAGATAAGTCTTGATCCAATGGTGAAATATCAGCCCAAGCACAACTGCTGGCAGAAATGCCACCAACAAGTTACTGGCAAAGCGTAAGGCAGCTGGTTCGCGCACCACTAAGCCACGCGTTACTGCCAATAGCTTGGCTCGAAATTCCCATACCACGGCCAAAATCGCACCCAGCTGAATTACTATCATGAATACTTTGCCCCGCTCATCATTAAAGTTGAGCAAGTCGCCAGCAATGATCAGGTGACCAGTACTGGAAATGGGCAAGAATTCGGTGAGGCCTTCAATAATACCGAGAATGAAGGCCAGAATAAGCGGGGTGATATCCATATTGACTTAAGTTAAGTGCCCTATCAAATAGGTGCTGGCCACTCTGGCATGCTTTCCAAGTCAGGATGGGTTAGCTTTAGCACTGACATAGATTCTCCTGGAGCGCTTGAGCCAGCAGGTACCAAAGCACATAACTCGACATCCAGTGTCCACGAGCTCCCGTTTTTGGCTACTACCTGCGCCTTTAGCAAACGATCATCTGGCACATCTTCAAGAGCCTGTTTTAGTTCACCGATTGTTTTCATAATTTTCCTCTTTTGTTATTTTAGTGATACAACTTAACGGTGAAAGTACGTGCCTATGCTCGCCTTAACTTTAGGTTGAAGTTATGCATCAAATTTCTGCTTCGAAAAAAGATTAATTTTTTCGCCAAACTGCTGAGCAAAATTACGCATTGACTTTGCCGCTTCCGTTTCTCCAGTAGCGCGTTCAAAAGTATCAGCCATTGATAGTATTGTCTGGTGATAAAACTGACACATTTCATCAATCATCATATCTTTAGTCCAGAAATCAAGCCGCATCGTATTGTTTTCTTTAGCATCCCACACTGAAATCATTACTCCTTTGCTCGTATTGGACTCTTTTGCATCTGAAGCGCTCCAGTCTATTTTTTCTGCCACCATATTTTCGTCGAGAGTGACCGTAAATTTAATTTCAGATTTCGTCATTTTTAATTAACTCCTTAAAGATAATGTTGATTGAAAGGCTTTAAGCCATTGACTTTCCGTTAACATATGTTTCATCCAGGCGATCTTGATGCGGCTGGTTTCTTGAAGCCTACACCAGCCCGTTTGCAAATACAGACTGTTAAAATTGCGAGCAATTGGTGTGCCAAAAAAGCCTGTAAGCTTAACTTAAAAAATATAATAAAGAAAAATATAATGCATTTAAGATAATTCAGGTGCAAATTTGACAATCCTAACAAGGAAATAGAGCTGGTTTATCGTTGTATTGGGCGGGATAATAAATTTGACTGGTTAATCTTTCAAATCAACAAATTTATTTTTCATAACCAGATTCATTTTTTCGCCCAGCATCTGAGCAAAATTTCGCATCGCTTGTGAAGCTTCCGTATTTCCGGTAGCACGTTCAAAATTATCTGCCATGAATAAAAGACTTTGATGATAAAAACTTTTCATATCTTCTTTCATCATGTTTTTGGTCCATAAATCAATACGCAGCGTATTCTTCTCATCGGCATCCCAAAGTGCCATCATCACTGCATTAGCTGCGGTAGTTTGTTCCTGGTTGTCAGATGCACTCCAGTCGATTTTTTCAGGTACCTTCTGGTCGTCGAGTGTAATGGTAAATTTAATTTCAGATTTTTTCATTTGGCATTGATTTAATTAGGTCTTAGAAAATTAGTGGGGCGTTATCAGGCAACTAAAATATATTCTGATTTGCACTGATTCGCTGAGCATATATATGGGTACCTCTATTAAAAATTGAGACAATTCCCTACAAGCCTGCATTTGACCAGGTTTCACTGTCATCTAGCATAGCTGGTTGGCATATCCGTTCCTGTTTCTGATACATTAAAACTGTCAATATTTCGCCACATTGAACAGTCAATATTTAATAAAATCCTCATAATATAATAACATCCGTACCGTGGGATTTACCCACTCATAAGTATTTATAAACATAGATCGTCTTATTAAAAATGGGATGGCAGTACTTGTGAGCCTCTTGCAAAACTAACGGTGCGAGTGTGATTTACTGCTGAAGTGGGGTAGAGATGGGCGGCCATTACTGGCAAGATGTGAGTGACGAAACTAACATCGACACCCGCCATGAATACTACGCAACGCAAAGGAATAATGCAACGCTGGTTTGTGATACAACACGAACTGATACCCGAGTTAAAAGTTGACTTTGGCGCATTGACGCCGAAGCTGGAGAAGCTGATCCAC
>JBDSEJ010000134.1:0-2346 GCA_039920105.1 Candidatus Nitrotoga sp.
GGAACGGCACGCAATTCAAAACGAGCGCCGCGTCCACCGCCATGCACTAGTTCCGGCAACGCGTTGGAGATGCCGCCCGCACCAACATCGTGTATGGACAAAATGAGATTGTTCTCACCCATCTGCCAGCAACGATCAATAACTTCCTGCGCGCGACGTTGCATCTCGGGATTACCGCGCTGCACCGAAGCAAAATCCAGATTTTCCGCATTGGTACCTGTATCCACGCTGGATGCCGCACCGCCACCCAGACCGATCAACATTCCTGCCCCACCCAGCTGGATCAACAGCGCGCCCACAGGCAATGCGTGCTTGTGTGTATGCAGCGCCGCTATACTGCCCACCCCACCTGCCAGCATAATGGGCTTGTGATAACCGCGTACCTCATCGTTGATTGTCTCTTCAAAGGTGCGAAAGTAACCGGCCAGATTGGGACGGCCAAACTCATTATTGAACGCTGCACCGCCTATAGGTCCTTCCAGCATAATCTGCAAAGCGGAGGCGATACGTGACGGCTTGCCGTAACTCGTAAGGGCTTCAGCTTCACCCGGAAAGGGGTTAGCGAGAGCGCCACCGTAAATTTCCCATGGCTGCTTAAATCCAGGAATATTCAAATTGGACACAGAGAACCCGGTTAGCCCCGCCTTGGGTTTGGAACCGGAACCAGTCGCACCTTCATCGCGTATCTCGCCACCTGCTCCAGTTGCCGCACCGGCAAAGGGTGAAATGGCCGTGGGATGGTTATGGGTTTCCACTTTCATCAACGTGTGCGTCAACTCATCGCTGTATGCATAGCCCCCATCAGCGTGCGGATAGAATCGCTCAATGCGCGCTCCTTCGATCACAGATGAGTTGTCGGAATACGCAATCACCGTTCCTTCCGGATGCAACTTATGGGTATTGCGGATCATGCCGAACAGCGAAATAGCCTGCTGCTTGTCATCTATCACCCAATCAGCATTAAAAATCTTGTGACGGCAATGTTCGGAGTTCGCCTGTGCGAACATCATCAACTCAACATCGGTAGGATTGCGCCCTATCCGATGGAAACTCTCCACCAAATAATCAATCTCATCGCTGGACAACGCCAGCCCCATTTCGATATTTGCCGTAGCTAGCGCCGCATTGCCGCCGAGCATTATGTCCACAATAGAGAGTGGCAATGGCTCACCGTGACGAAAAATATTTTCTGCTATATCATTAAAGCCTGTTTTGAGACTAACAACAGGATCAAACACGGATTCAGTCATACGATCATGCAATAGCGGCAACAACACTTTCAACTCCGCTTGCGTCAACACTTTGTCATCCTTAGTCTTGACGGAGTACACAACGCCGCGCTCAATGCGCTTAACTATATGCAAACTGCAATGCTGCGCAATATCCGTGGCCTTGGAGGACCACGGCGAGATGGTGCCCAAGCGTGGCACGACTAGAAGATGTTGTAATTTGCCCTCACTCCTATGCCCAGTCTCATCCGCATCATCCAAATCGAGCAACGTATCCAACAAGTTGGCTTCAGTGATTGATAAATCCATTTTGAGCGCCACAAAATACCAATGGCATACATCTGCTACATGTACATCTGGAAGAGCGTTACTGATGGCAGCACGCAATTTTTCGAGACGGAAGGAGGATAGAGCGGACTTGCCGGGAGACACACGGAACATAAACAGGTTCTCAGGGGCTGATTAAAACAGCTTACCATTATACTATGTGGCCTCATTTCCACCCGAATGAAAATACATTCATGCCAGCCACACAGCGCATCCCCACCATTACACAAAAACAAGTTGCGTCGTTTCTCTCCACTCGCCCGCGTGACAGCCATAAAGGCAAGTTTGGCACAGTGGCCGTCATAGGAGGGGCCAGCGGCATGGTCGGCGCACCTCTGCTGGCTGCGCGCGCAACGCTAAAGCTGGGCGCTGGCTGCGTGCATGTAGGCATGCTGGCGGACAACGCCCCGAGTGTGGATATATTGCAACCAGAGTTAATGCTGCATAACGCACAAACTGCATTGCGCCTACCCAAGCTGGATGTGCTCGCCATCGGCTGTGGTATGGGACACGACGATGTTGCTCATAAAATTATGCAAGATGCGCTCAAACTGGATACCGTGCTGGTACTCGATGCTGACGCACTTAACATTCTCGCCCTCCGTCCAGATTTGCGCACTGTGTTGCTTTCACGCAAGGATGACAGCGTAATCACCCCTCATCCTGGCGAAGCCGCACGCCTGCTAGGCTGCAAGACTGAAGAAGTGCAGACCGCACGATCCGAAGCTGCTCAGGAATTGGCTAAACGCTTTAATAGTGCAGTGGTATTAAAAGGTGCTCACAGCCTGTG
>JBDSEJ010000135.1:0-8976 GCA_039920105.1 Candidatus Nitrotoga sp.
CATCTGTAGCGGCTCGTTGCCGCCAAATCCAGCTTGTTTCAAGAGACGCGCCCGATTCCCGGCCATGTCGGAGTCGCCGATCAAATGGTGGTAGAACGCCAACTCCCACTTTGCGCTGAACCCCAGCCCTCCTTGCGCCGGCGGTTTCGTCACGGCGTCCCATCCCGTATGATCTTCCGCGATCAGCATCACCGTAGGTTTGATCATGCGCAGGGTACGGCTCCACTCCCGCAGGAATTTCTGCCCGAAGTTGTTGGCGTTGCCTATCAGTCGCCCATCGGCGTGCAGCGCGTTGTCGCGGTGAATCGCCTGGGTCAGATCCACGCGCAGCCCATCGACGCGCATTTCTTCAATGAGAAAGGCGGCGCTGCTGATGAACTGTTGCCGCACAATTTCTTCCGAAAAACGCGGGGTAAAGCCGGTAGAGCCGTTATCAATATAGCCGCCCTCCGGAAACGGACTGCCATCATTTTTTTTGTAGTCGGAGGCACGACCTTCATACCAGTAATAAATATTTTCTTCGGGCAAGGTTGAATCGTATTGCCACTGGGCGCGTTCCGCTTCGTTGTCATAGTGGTTATAGACTACGTCCTGGATGACTGCGATGCCGCGCCGGTGACACTCGCGCACTAAATGACGGTACTTGTCGCGGCCTCCGGCGCTGGATTCGATACAGAAATGATGACTGTCGCCATAGCCCCAGGCTGTATTGCCTGAAAACTCTGCCATGGGCAGCAGTTCGATGGCATTCACACCGAGTTCGACAAGATGGTCCAGGAATTGTAGCGCGTCACTCAAATCGCCAGGGCCGGGCTTTCCGAACCCCAATGAGCCGACATGTAATTCATAAATAACCAGGTCTTCGAGGTGCGAAGGTACCGGCAGGCCGGACGTGGATTCTCTTGTCCAGAATTCTTCCGACGGAATGCAGTCCAGTTTCATTCCGCGAAGAGTGGATGTAAATTCTCGGCGCACCACGTCGGCATCAATTACAACGCTACAACTCACGGATCCGTCCAGAGTTTCAACAGTACCCTGCCAAGCAGTCTTGGCAGGGTTGATATTGCCTCTGCCGATCTGGCTACGGGAGAAAATGTCGGTGCGATAGACGTGCTGCCCCTGGGCGTTCAGGATGCGATACATGTAAGGCAGGCTTTTGAACATCTCAAAGTTGCCCTGCGGCCCGCCTTCCCAGATGCCATCAGCCAGCTTAGTCAGGGTGACCACGGACTGTGTCTGGCTCACGCCGGAGCTATCGTCGGCTATGTAGCCACTTGCCGGATTTCCGAAAACTACTTCCATATTTTTGGCATTTGGAGCCCAAATGCCAAAACGCAGACTGGGTGTGGAGCAACCATCAGTGAAGTGTTTGTTGGCTCCCAGGCGGCGGCCGTAAGTAAAGAAATAGCGTTCGATCTGGGGCATGGTCGTTTCACGGTTGAGCCGAAATTGGCGATGGCGTGCAACAGAATTTACATCCTGCACTTCAGTTGGAATGCCCCAGAAGTTGGCACCCTGCGGCCCGTCAAGAATAACCCCCCACTTAAAGATGTTATCCTGATCGGCAGGTTGAAGTGAGATCAAGGCCGTAAAAATTGGACAGCCATCCACGCCGATTTCTTCCTGCATCAGAGATTCCGTCCAGTCATCCGAGTATCGGCCGCTGCCATCCCAGCTGCCGCGCAAGCGGGCATTGCGAAATATCGCCCGTTGTAGGCCGGTGATGAATTGAAATTCCACTGTCAGTATGGTCATAATTAATTTTTATCCTTGACGAACAACATCCAAGTATTATTTAGAGAAGCCAGGCTCAAGTTATTCCTCACAAACAAAGCGAAAATTCGCAAATGGTGTTCGACGGTAGATGGGCTTGTGATCTCCAGCCCAATTAATTCAAGCATTCCTGACTTAGAAAGTTTGCTAGCAGTTAAATATCCCAGTGAGGGTCAAATAGTAGAGTGGCAGCCAGAAAAGTGAATAAGCAAATTGCTTATTTTTGATTATTGAAAACCTTTAAAATATACGGCGCATTAAAAATGCTACTTACTCTTGGCCTTAAGACGTGCATGTGAATTCGCATTTAAGCAGTGATGGAAACGTGCTATACACAGCAATAAGTACGTAGATTTATTTGGAAGACTGTGTCGTATACATCTGGGTGGAGTAGATATGTGAACGTTATAGGCGATTACGCATTTCTGCCCAATTCCGATGTCCATAATTTCGATGTGGTATGTTGTAACGGTGTAATAAATTGCCAAAGAAGGCAGCTCATCGGAGTGCCTGTGGCACTCAGTGATTTTACGTTAGTGCGCAAGCATAGAGGAGTCATTCAAGTGAGGCTGAATAGCAGACGGGTTGTGTGGGTGGTTTCGGCATTGATCCTGACTTTTGTAGTGTTGCGGGTGTATTTGCATTTCTCCCCGGGTAGCAATCTTTATTTCGGACCATACAATATCCACCACCTGTTTATTGGTTTGCTACTTATTACCTTCGCGGGTTTCCCTTTGATCCTGTTTAATGGAAATAGTCGAAAACTTGACGTCGCGGCGATAGCGTTTGGGGCAGGGCTAAGTATGGCTCTTGACGAGTGGGTATATCTTATTACGACCGATGGAAGTGACGCTTCATATCTCCTGCCGATTTCTTTATGGGGTGGGGTGGTAATGGTAGGCTTGGCTTCAAGTTATGCACTTGGCTTAGCATTTTATATTCACCGGTGTGAACGCGCTGACTTGGTGCTCAATTCGGACGCGAAAAAACGACGCGTCAGTTAGCGTTGCGTTAACCACACGGTTAAGAGTTATCTAAAATTTGCCAGGCGAATTGATTATGGTGTTCAAGATTGGACTTTTCCCCATTATTTTGGGTATTGTTTTGCTGGGTTTCTTTGCGGCCACAGTGGCAAAAAAACGTGGAAAAAATCCGCGAGTATGGGGAGGTTTGACCATCGCTGTGATCACCGCGGTGACATGGCAGTATCTGCCAGGTTGGGCGGAGACTGTTTATTACCGGGCGAAGGTAAAGCAATCAACTATTCCACAGCGGAAGGTAATCAGTCTGGCAGAGGCTAAAAATATCAATATTCGCGTAAGTATGGATGGCGTTAATTTCGATGTACCGCTTATACATAATTTTAATGGGTACAGTCGGCAATTACGCGGCTGGGGAAATGTGCCGAAAAAACAGATAGAAGGCAAGGAAAGGCTGGCTGTTGACTACATTAAAATTGATGCCATATTGCCTGACCTGTTTCCACTGAGAGAAGAAAATTTAGCACAATTTGAAAAATTAGCATGGGCACAATACATACACGCTTCTATTGAGCATACAAGGCCGTGGGAAAACTACTTTAAATATTTTTTTGAGAAACTCCAGCGGAAACCGGATTCGCCGGAACTGCCAGGGATGTTGCATTACTACGATCTGTCCGGTAAAGAAGATATATTTTTTAGCCATAATTACCCTATGGACGAACTGGTACGGATTCGGTGTGCTGATGAGAGTTTTTATCACAATGCATTTCCAATTTGCATAGTTGAAACATCTTATCGTCCTGCACCGGATGTAGCGATATCTAATCCTATAAAAAAAACGGCGTTCTATCTAAGATATGAGCTGCCCAGCCAATATATTGCGCAATGGCGTACGATAGATCAGAAGCTCAAATCTCGGTTTAACCAGATGGTTAGCATAAATGCCAAATCCTTACCTTGATCTGCGGAGGAGGAAACGCGGCGAGTGGTGCACAAATACAGCCTGCGGCTGACCAAGGCTTGTGCGTATTATCATCAGAAAAATCTGTGTATGGACGCAAAGTTATTTCAGTGTGCTTTGTGTCAACGCTGTATTGAAATATTCACTTATTCTGTTTCCCCCATTGAGGTAACTAACTGTCAGCTTGTCTGGTATCTTGTTTGCGTGCGAAAAAGCCGATGCAGAGCGAAGCCGGTGGCAAGGAAATCCTTGACGCTGTGTGCAGACTTAGCGCGAAATTGAAAAAGCGTAGGCAACGAATATTGTTATAAATCCGACAAGGGTTTCTCGGCCAGTTTGTCGTCTCTGTTTTGCAATTGTTTAATCACCTGTTCCAGCGCCATATCGAGCGACTGTATGGCTTCTGCCGACATTGCGTGCAACGCTTGTGGTAGCACGCCTTCGGCCGGGCTGGGTGCTTTTCTGATCAGTTTCTCCGCTTCCTCTGTGAGGCGTAATCCAACACGGCGTTGATCTTCTTTACTACGCTCTTTGCAGATCAAGTTGCGAGCTACAATTTTTTCAACAAGTTGGCTGCATGTAGATTGGTGGATAGACAGGCGTTCTGCCAGTTCCGAAATACCAATGCCAGATTTATTAGCAATTTCCTGCATGACCCATAGCTGTGAGCCAGTCACTCCGCAAGTCCGTTCAACTTCTCGAAAATGCTGGCGTACCGAGCCGTAAATAATTCGAAATTTTTTCAGCACCTGAAGTGATAATTGCTTTTTGTTTCGATTGCTCAAGTAATACCCCCTGCTTAATTTTGATGTTAATTGATTTGGTTTGCCGGATTATAAAACTTGCATTCTCCGTTTGCATAAATTATATTGATAAAAATTAAATTTGTATCAATATAATTTATGTAGGTTTACAGCAGGAAAAATTTAATGAAGAAAAGTCAGGCTTTAGTGGCGACCATTACTAATGCAATTTCGACAGATTTCTCTTCCCCCAAGTCAATGGCCGTGCAAACTGACCTGCAAGAAATGGCTGTGAATAACAGGCAGATTAATGCACCAAACGCAGTGAACTTCATGTCAGTACAGATGTCAGTTTAGTCAGTCCGGCATTGCTGCTGCAATAGATCCAAATGAAAAGTGCCTACTTTGATTTTGATAAAATTGCCATCAAGCTTAGCTACCGTGAGGTCATTCAGCAACGAATCGAATTCATGAGGGTTTATGGGAACACTGTTGTCTTGTTGGAAGGTTACGCCGACGAGCGTGGCAGCAGCGAATATACCCTTGTATTGGGAGGTGGGCGCGCACATTTGGTGCGCCCACCCCTTGGGGAGGAGGCTGCTTGCGGCCATATCAAAATCGGCAGCATGGGTGAGGAATTTCCCAGACTGAATTGCCATGAAGAACAATGCTGGAAGGAGAGCTGTCACGTTGGCTCCACTGGTAAACAGGGCTCATATTACAATTGCCAACCTCATTAACACAAAGCGATACGAGTTACCTTCGGGCCAGAAAAATGAACACGGTTTTGTTGTTCGGCGAAGTGTTGGCTGATATATTTCCAGATGGGTCTGTTTTGGGCGGTGCGCCGTTCAACGTCGCGAGACATCTTCAAGCTTTTGGACAAAACCCTGTCCTGGTAATGCGCTTGGGCCATGATGCACTTCGCGATGAAGTGCTGGATGTGATGTCGCAAAACAATATGGAAACCCTGGGTATCCAGTACAGCAATACGTATCCGACAGGGCGGGTGCAAGTACATATCAAGGATGGTGAACACCGTTTCGAAATTCTGCCCCTGCAAGCTTACGATTTCATTCATCATGCTGTGGCGCGTATGACTACGCTTTCGGTTAATCCTGTGATGGTCTACTTTGGCACACTGGCGCAACGACATGAAATCTCCAGGAGGGCGCTAAAAACCCTGTTGCGCAGCACGGGTGCGTCAAAATTCCTGGACATTAACTTGCGAACTCCCTGGTATAACGAGATGACAATCCGTCAATCTCTGCAATACGCTGATACCGTGAAGGTGAACGCTGAAGAGCTAATGATATTGGCAGAAATGTTCGAGTTGGTGGAAAATGCTCCAGAGCTTCAGGTCAAAGTGCTGATGAACCGATTTGATCTTCAGCGTGTCGTGATTACCTGCGGACCAGAGGGAGCCTGGCAGATCAATCGAGACGGCAAGAAAGTCGGGGTTGGCGTTAATAACAAGGTCAAAATGCTGGTGGACACTGTCGGTGCGGGCGATGGCTTTGCCTCTGTTTGCATCTTGGGCGCGCTGCTTAAGTGGCCGGTAACCATGACGCTGGAGAGAGCCAATTCCTTTGCTGCCGCGATATGTGAAATTCGGGGTTCCATACCCGATCACTCGGATTTCTACGAACCATACACACAGGAGTGGGGTGTGTGAAGCAGCGGCCTTCGGCACCCAGGCAACCTTTAAGTCGTTTTAATCAGTGTGCATGGATTGATTCGCGGTCACGACCTTGAGTTGGGGCGCGATGCGGATAACGGAGGTCAAACCAGGTATGCCATGGAACTCGCCCGAGCATTGGGGTACGTGCGGATATCGAGAAAGTAGTCTTGCTGACGCGGCGTTTTCGACGAAAGACAACTTCAGAGGATAGAGGCTAGGATGCCGCCGATGATTATCGCTAGCGATCTGGAAAGAATTTGCTTGATTCATAAGGTTAATCCTTTGTAGCGGCACTGCCAGCCTTGGCAGATGGTTCGGGCGCGATGCATGCTACCTTATCCTTTGTTCCAGCAAGACGCGTGCGGAGATGGGGATACATAAAAATCATGAAAATCGCCTTCGCCACTGGATGCAATAAACGCGCGATTGACTGAAGGAAATCAGTGGGATCAACAAGGTATATCAACTAGCCGGCATCTGCGAGCTGATCGACCAGTGTAACTTTTAAAAACGTGTCGTACCGCACTTACGCAGCTTAGTTGATTTCATCCTCAACAGTGAAACGCTTATCGGCGAGTAACTGTTGGCATAGTATTGGCCGATGATCGATGCGTCGGTTAGCCCATCTACACCAATGCGCAACCGGTGCGCACCTTTAACAATGTTGCCGTCGCAGTACAGGAAGTGCCCATCAAATATTTCGTTTCAGACAGGCAAGCGGGAAGGGCCATTGTATGGCTATTCGTATTGTCGGAAAATTGTGCGTGTAGGATGTAACTTGCCTTAACGAAGCAAGCCTGCTATCAATTCGAGTACTACTCAGCCCTGTATTTGTTGGAGAATAAAGAGAAATTGCTCTTTACAACGCATCCTGCTATCTATGGCAGTGTGCGAGTGCTAGAAATTTTACTTTTACTAACTGGAGAGCACGCAATGTATAGCGACACTTTATCAACATATCTGCATATTCCCAAAGAATTGTTGCGCGTCATTGTCATCTTGACACTGGCGTGGTTTTTGCTGATGTTGAGCCGTAAGTTGATCCGAACGTTTCGCACTTATATGAGCTCGCGTGCAGGTTCGGCTGAAGAAACGCGCCGTATCGAAACGCTGGCGAGCGTGTTTCGCTACACATCCGGCGTGGTAATTTCGCTGGTCGCAGGTATGCTGGCGTTGAGCGAGCTGGGTATTTCCATTGCGCCTATCCTCGGCGCCGCCGGAGTAGTGGGTCTTGCGGTCGGTTTCGGTGCGCAAAGCCTGATCAAGGATTATTTCAATGGTTTTTTCTTGTTGCTGGAAGATCAGATCCATCAGGGCGATGTGGTCGAGGTATCTGGCAAGAGCGGCTTGGTGGAAGGTATTACCTTGCGCTATGTACGGTTACGCGACTATGAAGGAAGTGTTCATTACATTCCGAACGGGCTGATTACTACCGTTACCAACAAATCGCGCGGTTACGCTAATGCGGTGATCGATTTGAGCATCGCTTACAGTGAAAACACCGATAACATCTGCGAAATAATGCGGGAAGTCTCTGTAAAATTGCGTGCGTCGGAGGTGTTCAAGCCAAAGATACTTGATGACATAGAGATTGCCGGGGTGCAGGATTGGGCTGCTTCGGCGGTCATACTGCGCTGTCGTTTCAAAACCGCGCCGCTGGAGCAATGGGGAGTCCGACGCGAGTTTTTACGATTAATGAAAAACGAATTCGATGCGCGTGGTATTCAGGTTCCCTTCCCTCATCTGGACCTGACGCTTTACGCTGGACAGGACAAACAAGGCAACGTTCCGGAATTTCAGTTGGTCACGCGACGTGATAAGTCATTAGAGCATGCTTCATGAATTTATAAATTAATATAAAAAAGGAGACAACGCATGAAAATCTTTGCATCACTACTGTTTCCGGTAGTCATAGGAATCTGGGGAAATGCGCTGGCAGACGATGCGAAACCAGATGGCAAATGGCGAGGAAGTGGTGGGGCTGCCTTGTCAATTTCTTCCGGCAATACCCGCAGCAGCAGTATTAATCTTACAGCGGATGCTTCACGCGAGACATTGGATGGGAAGTTGACATTATTTGGTCAGGCACTAGGCAGTCGTGCTGAGACTAATGGTATTACCAGTACTTCAGCTAATCAGTGGCGTGCCTCCACGCGTTATGATCACAATATTTCGCCGCGTGTTTTCGGTTTTGGCGGGCTTGATTTTAGTCATGACCAAATTAAAAAATTGTCACTGCGTAGTGTGGTCAGCAGTGGCTTAGGCTACCACTTGATAAAGACGGATGATCACCAATTGGACTTCTTTAGCGGAGCTAGCTATAAGTCTGACTTATACAGCGGTTCAGGATTATTCATCGATAACCAGTTAAGAACCAGTTTTAAAGCATTTGAGCTGCTATTAGGTGAGGAGTCGACCCACAAATTTAGTGATATCACCAGCCTAAATCAACGACTGGTGATATATCAAAATATGACCGGCAGCGGAGGAAACCGTGCCACGTTTAACACGAGCCTATTGGTTGCCTTGAACAAAACATTGAGCCTGAGTGTAACGTTGCAAAATCGTTATGATAGTTTGGTGCCAGCTGGAATCAAGAAAAATGACATCTTATTCTTTACGGGTATTAACGTTAAATTTAGTGAATAACTCGGGTCAAATGCGAAGAAAACCACACGTATAATGTTTTAAATTTGCAATTTTGTCGCAAAAATATGATTTCTCATCACAGTGACGGCGGGGCGCGACAAAATACCGCCGGGATAAGACTGTGATTCAAGTTATCAGGTGTGGCCCGGTCAGCAGTAACATGCAGCAAGCCATCGCGGCGTTTCA
>JBDSEJ010000136.1:0-4243 GCA_039920105.1 Candidatus Nitrotoga sp.
TTGCTGGCAGCGGGATCATGCGTACAATGGCGGAGTCCACTTTGGGTGAGGGCCGAAAAGATTCCGGCGGGACGTCGAGCAACTTTTCCATGTAAAAACGGTATTGCAGCATCACCGACAAGCGACCATAGGCTGGGGTTGAGGGTTCGGCCACCATGCGCTCCACGACTTCGTTCTGCAACATAAAGTGCATATCGTGTATGCGTTCGCAGTAGCTTGAGAAGTGGAATAACAACGGCGAAGAAATGTTATAGGGCAGATTGCCGACAATGCGCAAGGGCGCGGGCAATTGCGCCAGGTCAAACTTGAGTGCATCGCCCGCATGGATGATCAGCTTATCCTGCGGGTAGTCTTTTTCCAGGCGCGCGATAATGTCGCGGTCGATCTCCACTACATGCAGTTGATTAAGTCGCTGTAGCAAAGGGCGAGTCAGCGCACCCAGGCCGGGGCCGATTTCCACCATGATATCCGCTGCGTCCGGCTTGATCGCCCGGACGATGTCGGCGATTATTTGCTCATCCACCAGGAAATTTTGACCGAATCTTTTACGTGCTTTATGCATTGGAGTACCAGGAAACGTTCATTTCTGCGAAAGTGGAAATCCAGCCAAATAAAAAAACTGGATAGTTACTTGCGCGAGGATAACGGTTACTCGATCAAGGGAGGACAGGATCCAGTAACCTGTCGTGTTGCACCATATCTGCCGCCATCTGAATGGCTTCAAATAAACTGCCAGCCTCAGCGCGCCCACTACCGGCCAGTTCCAGCGCCGTACCGTGATCCACGGAAGTTCGAATGATGGGCAGACCCAGCGTTACATTAATTCCTCGTCCGAAGCTGGCGTGCTTCAGTACCGGCAGCCCTTGGTCGTGGTACATGGCCAGCACGCAGTCGCATTGTGCAAGCCGCTGCGGGGTGAAAAGTGTGTCGGCGGGCAGGGGGGCGCTGACATTCATGCCTTGCGCCCGCAGCCGATTCAATACGGGAATCATGATGTCGATTTCTTCACGTCCAAGGTGGCCTCCCTCACCTGCATGAGGATTGAGTCCGGTAACCAGAATACGAGGTTTGGCCATGCCGAAACGCCGCAAAAAGTCACGTTGAATGACGTGCAGTACATTTTCCAATAATGCAGGTGTAATTGCGTCAGCTACTTGCCGCATAGGCAGGTGAGTAGTGGCTAGTGCCACACGCATACCACCACCCACAAGCATCATTACCACTTGCTCGGTTTGCAACTTTTCCGCTAGAAATTCAGTGTGTCCAGTGAAAGGAATGCCTGCATCGTTAATGATGCCTTTGTGTACTGGCAGGGTGATCATGCCAGCGAATTCGCCCGACTGACAGCCTTGCATCGCGCGGGTAAGCAGTTTGAGAACATAAGGGCTGTTGGCAGAATTCAGTTCACCGGCCTGCACGGGTTGTGCCGTCGGCACATGCAGCACGCGCAGATGACCGGATGGCAGAGGAGATATTTGCTGAGGATCATAATCATGCCATTGAATATTTAACCCCAGCAGTGCTGCGCGCTGTTGCAACATGTACTTGTCGGCCAGCACCACCATTGCCTCCCGATAGTGGGCCAATTGCATACATAGGTCGGGGCCAATGCCAGCGGGCTCGCCGGCGGTAACAGCCAACAACGTGGCCTGCGCCATCAGATCGCTTTTTCGGGGCGATACTCGATAGTAGCCCCGTCACGCAACTGGCGCAGCCAGTCTTGATATGCAGCGTCGGATTTGTCGGCACGTATCGCCATTTGCGCCTGAAGTTTTTTCTGTTTAGCACTGACATCGGTGTTACGGCGATCCAGTACCTGAATCAGATGCCAGCCGAAGTTGGTATGCACGGTGCTACTCATCTGTCCGATCTCCAATTGATTCATTGCGGCCTCAAACTCAGGCACTGTGTCACCGGGTGAAATCCAACCCAAATCTCCGCCTTTCGCGGCACTGCCGTCCTCGGAATAAAGTTTGGCCTGCTTGGAGAAATCAGCTCCGTTCTCTATTCTTTTTTTGATAACCGACAGTCGACGCTTGGCTTCATTTTCAGGCACAAGTTCGCTGGTTTTGACCAGGATGTGACGTGTATGGGTCTGTGAGATGACCACCGGACTCTCTTTGCTGCGTTTTTCGATTAGCCTGAGGATGTGGAAGCCGTTAGGGCTGCGAAATACTGGACTGGTATCGCCGGGTGCCATTTTTTTCAGTGCTGCCAGAAAAATTGAAGGCGTACGGTCAGCCGATCGCCAGCCTAGATTGCCGCCTTCCAAAGCGTCTTTGGCATCAGAAAATCCTGCCGCCACCTGAGCGAATTCCGCGCCATTGCGCAACTCTGCCAAGGCTTGCTCGGCGCGTAGCCGGGTCGTCTGTATTGTCTCGGCATCGGCTTGCTCCGGCACCAGTACCAAAATGTGTGCTAAATGGAATTCTTCACCGTTACCAACTTGTTTGGCTTGCATATTCAGGTAATTTTCGATCTCGCCCTCGCTGATCACCAGCTTGCTGTCCACTTCGCGTTCACGCAGGCGAGAATAAATAATTTCGCCACGAATTTCCTCTCGAAACTTTTTAAAGTCCACACCTTCCTTGTCCAGCTGGGCGCGGAATTCGGTTAACGAGGGGAATTTATTTTCCGTTGCGATGCGCTGCATGGTTTTGTCGAGTTGGACATCATCAATTCTTATGGCGGTTTCTTTGGCAAACTGGGCTTGCAACATTTCCGTGATGATTCGCTCCAGTATCTGTTTTTTCAACATTTCTGTGGCAGGTAAAGTTGTGCCCTGCTTTCTCAATTGACGCTCGACGATGCTGAGCCGGTCTTCAAGTTCGTAGCGGGTAATCACATCGTTGTTTACCACGGCAACAATTCGATCTATCAATATGGGTTGAGTTGGCGCCGTGATATTTTTCGTAGTATCGGATGGTTGCAAATCAGCGGCAGGCGGTAGGGTTTCGTTCTGAGACGAGATTTTTTTTGTTTTATCGGGGGTTTGTGCTTCTACAGCTGGCAGTATGGCTTGAGTTTGTGATGTGACTTTTGGCGTAACGACAGAGTCAGGCAAATTAGCGGCAGGCTCAGTCTGTGTTGGTGCCTTGATTTTTTTCGTTGCACCAGGGGTTTTAAGCAAACCAGCGGCGGAGACGTTTACCGTGAAGGCTAGTGACAAAAGGAGTGCCAGCATTAACTTGATATGCAGCATAATGATCTTTTTTTCCTTAGTGAATTTTTTAACGCAATCCCTGCTCAGAACCTACAGCGGTGGGTTGGTTCATTTTTGTAAATCCGGCAATGCTCTGACGCAATGCATTCAATGGGTCGGAGCCTACTCTGACCAGACCATTTAATTCCAATTGCATAAAGATACCGGTTGAAAGCTCATTGGTGGCAGTGGCAAAACGCTGTGCTACCACGCGAACTGTCCAACAGTCTTCATTGTACTCGAACCCGGTAAGCAGCTCCAAAATACGGTGATCCTGCAGGGAATAGTTCCAGCGCGCCATCGCACTCCAATGCCTTGACAATGGCCACTGGGTGGATATGTCCACCTGTCTGAGGCTGTTACGCGTAAAGCGGTAACCCAGGTTAAGCACTTTGCCACTTTCCGGCTGGTAACGCGCGCCCAAGTTTAATTTCTCTGTGCGCGTTTGGTTGGGGTTGTACTGGAAAGCAGTGTTCAGAGACAATTTTGGTGTAATCCGACCTAAAACAGCAAGCAAAATATCCGATTTATTGTCGGTAGCTTGCTCGGGGGTCACCAGATTTACCAGTGGCGTCTTAAAACTGAAGCGCTGACCTATGGCTACGCGTAACCGTTCTGCACCGCTGTTCGCGTCAAGCAGGCGCGAGGTAAGCGACAGCGTTACGTGTTTGGCATCACCAATGCGATCGTTACCGAAAAAACGATTTTCGGTGAACATCTGGGCAAAGTTGAAGTCGGCCTGGGCTGTGTCGAAATTCGGCAGCAGGTTTTGGTTGCGGTACGGAATGTATAAGAAATATGCGCGCGGCTCCAGTGTCTGCACGTAATTCTTTTTTCCTACATTCCAATCACGTTCCAGCACCAAGCCACTGTCCAAACTGGTAATCGGTAAGGTACGGTTTGTATCGGGCAGCGCTCCGGAATTGTTTTCGCCGCGTCGAGGACGAAGATCTGCATCCCTGTACTCGATGCTATGGTGCGCTTCACGGCGCCGTGCTCGGCCAGCATGGCCGTCAGCCTCTCGACGTCGCCGCTCGTGTC
>JBDSEJ010000137.1:0-4422 GCA_039920105.1 Candidatus Nitrotoga sp.
GCCAAAGTGGGAAGCGCAGTCTTTTCGGTGCTGAAATTCATGCATCAAATGTTATTGCTCTTCAATTCGGAAATAGTTTTGCAAGAAGCTCTTATGTTATGGATTAAAGCGTTGCATGTGATTTTTATGGTTACCTGGTTCGCTGGCCTATTCTATCTGCCGCGTCTGTTCGTTTATCACACTATGAGTACAGATAAAACCAGCATCGAGCGATTCAAAATCATGGAGCGCAAATTGTTCTACGGCATTATGACGCCGGGTGGGGTGATGACTGTCATTTTTGGGTTATGGCTATGGATTGGTTATGGTGTAACCGGCGGGTGGATGCATATCAAATTCACGCTGGTGTTGTTGTTGATCGCCTACCACGTATATTGTGGCAAGCTGCTGAACGCCTTTAAAGCCGATCGCAACACACGCAGCCATGTGTTCTATCGCTGGTTCAATGAATTTCCGGTGCTGCTTATGATTGCCATCATCATTCTTGTCATCGTCAAACCTGTATAACAAAATGTCTGAGAACTTTTTTTCACCCTGTCCGCGCGGCTTGGAAACAATGCTGGCCAATGAACTGAATACGCTCGGTGCGCAAGAGGTGCGTACCACTGATGGCGGCGTGCATTTCACTGGCCCATTTTTGTTGAGCTACCGTATCAATCTGCACAGCCGCATTGCCAGTCGCGTGCTGTGGCGCGTGGCGATAGCACATTATCGCAACGAGCAGGACATTTTCGATATCGCCTATGCGCTACCGTGGGACGATTGGTTCGACACCTCACACACCATACGCGTCAACATGACGGCCATTAAATGCCCTTTGAAAAGCCTGGATTTTGCCACACTGAAAATCAAGGATGCCGTGTGCGATAAATTCCGCGCACTCACCGGCGACCGCCCCAGCGTGGATACCCATACGCCGGATATCCGCATCCATGCCTTCCTTGAGTCCAACCGCATGACGCTGTATGTCGACACTTCCGGCGATGCACTGTTCAAACGCGGTGTGCGCCAGTACACCAACGTTGCACCTCTGCGCGAAAATTTGGCTGCGGGTATTTTGCTGCTTGCGGGTTGGCAGCCCGGCGTGCCGCTGGTTGACCCGATGTGCGGCAGTGGCACTTTCCTGATTGAAGCGGCACTGATGTCGTTCAACATCGCCCCCGGCATTAGCCGCAGTTTTGCCTTCGAGAAACTAAAAAATTTCGACGCCGCGGCGTGGCGCGACATGCGCAACCAAGCGCAGGCGGCACAAAAACCTCTTAGCTTATTGCCGATTTTCGGCAGTGATTTATATGGTGACGAACTTAAAGCCGCGCAACTTAATCTGGTTAACGCAGGATTGCTGGAAGCTATAACGCTTAATCAAGCGAACGTGCTGGAAATTTCCGCACCAGCCGACCATGGCGTGCTAGTGGCAAACCTGCCTTATGGCGAGCGCATGGGGGACTTGGAAGAACTGCAAGCGTTATACCCAAAGCTGGGCGACGTGCTGAAGAAAAAATTCGGCGGCTGGAATGCCTATCTGTTCACTTCCGATTTACGCATGCCTAAGTCCATCCGCCTGTCCGTTTCACGCCGCACACTCCTGTTCAACGGCGCAATTGAATGTCGTTTGTTTGAATACAAAATGGTGGCGGGGAGCAATCGTACCTGAATAGAAAAACGTAATTCCATTGATATATCTTAAGTGCAATTATTTGATGAGGTCAATTCCCGGCTCCGAATTTACCAGCCGGCATTTCGATAGCGCAATCAAAATCGCACATTGGAAGCTGTACACGACTCCAAAATAAAACAGCAATATTCTTAAATATAACTAAATAGTTATGCCATTTAAAAGAGCCACGACCTACTTTTGCTGAGTACCTTGACGGATCGCGAAGGGAAACTTAATTTAGTGGGAAACTAATTTAGTATGAAAAAAACTAGAGCAAATTTATTCTGACAAACATCCGAAACATTAGTTAACTTCAGTTGATTGCTTTTTTTATAATACAGATTTATGGTGGCCTTTTATAAAGGGGGACACCCCCTTTATTATCCTTAAAAGTTAACAATCTATCCTGTAAGCAGGATTGATTACTAATGACTAATCATTATCATCATTATCGTTATCTTTGGAGTTGTTCATATTCGTATTTGACCTTTTACCGCCAGAATTTGTAGGAGCCCAACAGCATGACTCATTGGATCCTCCGGCAGATCTTGTTTCACTCCTAGGGTTAGAATTGTCCTGGTGGGTACGTGACATTTGGTTGGTTTGTGTCTCTCTGTTATCAATTCTATTACGGCCGTCATCGCCCATCTTATTACGGCCGGAATCGTCCATTCTCTTACGGCCGACATCATCCATTCTCTTAAAGCCAGCCTTCATTTCCTCCAATGTGATCTGGCCATTACCGTGAACATCCAGATCTTTAAATTTGTTGGAAAAAAATGATTTATATTCATTGTTAGTAAGTAAACCATCAGAATTGATGTCCATGGCGTTAAACATTTTTTCCTGTATTTTTGCGTGATATGACTCAGAGTCAGTATCTGCGTGAGCTAAAGTAGTAGCTAATACAAAACAGGACGTAATGGCAAGATAATTTGATATTTTTTTCATGTTTGACTCCATTTATATGTTTTGGAAAATTTTTTTGTAAGAAAATTTACATATGCAATTAAGAGTTTTGCCAAAAGTTTGATTTGACTAACTCTGGGAGGAGAATAACCAAGTATGTTAAACATTGTCTGTGCGATAAGTAACATATTGAATTAATTCATTGGTGACTTAACAAATCAATTAAATTTTGATCATATGCAAAAACAATTTTGATCGTTCAATGACATATTTACTTTGGCAGCTTTGCCACCAAGTTTCCAGTAAATATGAGTAAGTGGCGCTGTCCCTTAAAGAATTCGAAAATGAATGATTCATTTGATTCGGCAATTTCGCTCATTTGGATAGGCTTTAATTTTGCAGGTGCGCGCAGGATAACGATACTGCCACTTGAAACTGGTGTATTTGGCTATACCTCAACTCTTCACAGAGTTGAGTATGCTCATACCATGAATTATATCCTGCTCATATTGAGCCACTTGTTCTAGTGCTACAAGCCAAGCCTTACAACGGGTGTAGGTGAGTGCGTTGAAAGTGTGTTTACTATTGCAGCGTTATAGTTGCAAGCCACAACTTTTGCTACCGCGATGAAGTTCTTTGCCAGCACAATGCAGACAAGCAGGCTGCACGTAAATATTTTTTTTGCAATCAACGTCTCCCCCATTGTCGCCAATCACTTTTCCTGGCAATTGTTCTCGAAACTTGTACCGCTGACCGCGGCTCATTCGGTTTAACTTTTCCATCTTTACTTGGCTATGTCACCTGTCAAGGTTTACCTCATAAAGGTAAGTATGACTTGACAACACATCAGTAGCAAAACGAGTGTTTCAAGCCAGACGACATTTACTATCTTCATTAAAGTTGCCTGCAGATCAGTGCTGGCAGCGCCAGATGACATTTTTGCAGTAAGGCTGCAAAATAATTACCGAGGTGAAGCTCCATTTGCAATCAGTCGGGGATTGCATGCGCAAACGAGAGTTAGGTATGACGATGTAAATGAGACTCTGAGTACAATTGCTCTACTGCGGGTAATCATAGAAAGAGACTCTGAAAATTCTGGCTAGGCCGGTGTAAACCTTTGTTGAGTATGTCTTGCACTACAATGCGCGGGTGAAATGCTCCAATTACAGATGCAAAATATTTCTTTTATTTTTAAGAGCTCTGGGTTTGTTTTGACTTGGGATGGAAAACAATTCTGCTGTAACCAGATAAACTAGGTACTGCGCTCACACCAACTTAATCTACAAGACGATTTGGCACTCGATGGCATTGAGTGCTAAAATTTCATTTTGAGAGGAAATTATCGATGATAAATCAGACATTGACGTTACCGACATCATTGGCTGTCAATAGCTTAGATAGATATATACAAGCCGTGAATAGTTTCCCATTACTTACGCCAGACGAGGAACTAGGCTTGGCAATCCGCTTCAGCCGTGACAATGACTTGGAATCGGCACGTAAGCTAATCGTCTCGCACCTACGCGTAGTGGTCAGCGTAGCACGCGGCTATGCTGGTTATGGCCTACCCCAAGCAGATTTGATCCAAGAAGGCAATATCGGTCTGATGAAAGCAGTAAAACGCTATGACCCAGATCATGGTGTTCGCTTGGTATCATTCGCGCTGCACTGGATACGCGCCGAGATGCATGAATATATTCTACGTAACTGGCGTCTTGTCAAAATTGCAACCACGAAGGCTCAACGCAAGCTTTTCTTCAATTTGCGTAGCATGAAGCAGGGGCTAGAATCACTTAAACCGCATGAAGCCAGTTTAATTGGACAGCAGCTAAAGGTCAGCACGAGCGAAGTATTAG
>JBDSEJ010000138.1:0-2380 GCA_039920105.1 Candidatus Nitrotoga sp.
CGGTCCCCGGCAGTCACTGATCGATGGGGAACAGGCATTTCATGTCACGTTTGATTGGCTTGAATTGGCTTATGAAAGCATCTTCGATTTATTGTTTAGAGCCATGTTCAATATGGACTGGTTAGAATATTCATATTTTGTAACTCCAGTAGCAGCCTCCAGCAAACTGGCCTAACACTTCAACTATGCATCAAGAAAGCCAGTGTGACGGAAAAACAACAAGGGCAAGCACACCTATAAGCACAAAAATTGCGATAATCACAAGAATTAGTATTATGAAAACCCAGATGCTACGCCATATACTAACCATGTCTCTCACCTTTAAATTTTTTGGATCCCAGTACGTCGTCCAGAGCAAGTCCAGTCAAACTGGAAATAGTTCGCCACAAATAATAAAAGATCAACATCATCATTAGCATGGAGGGAATTGCGATCACTGGGTAGCTCAGCAAAGTTAGTTGTCCCAGCTCCTCATTGAAAGCAACGCTTCCTGTAGGACTGACAACAATCCACTTCGCGAGAACATAGTTCATACCCGAAGAAAAGAAAAAGGTACCACTAAGCAAGTAGGTGGCATTTAATAACCTGGCTTCAAAGGCCTCAGTATTGTTATTCTCAACTAGTCTCTGTGTAATTTTTTCAATGTCAATAACGGCTGGGTTATACAGCAACGTCCTGATCAGCGGGTAACGTGAATAGGTAGAAAACAGCACTGCAATGCCAATCAGGCCAGGGATCGCCGCCTCCTTGATTGCCAGCCATTGGGTGTTCAGTGCCAATAAGCCAATACCCCCGGTAAGCAAAGTGCTAATCAACCCAAGAAGTGCTATGAAGTTGTATTTTTTATATTTCAATAACTCAAATAAGCCCCAGCTTAGCGGAAAAGCCAAAGCTATGATTAGTGCACCGCTCGCACCAAGACTGTTCTCGTTGCTGAATTTCATTAGAACAACGGATGGAACAAGAATGCTGACTAACATGTCTACAAACGGACGGGGGGTATGGCTTGCTGTTTTTTTTTCTTGCGTGAGGGGGTCGATCATGTAATTTCCTTGGGTAAATCCCGGTTTTAAATAACCAACTTGCAATGGTTATTTTGGGTAGTTCAAGCGAAAAAGATCACAAGTATGGATACAATTAACTTTTATTATTTTTAACAATTAAATTCATAATTGCGTAAAACTAGCCAATACATCTCAATTATCCAGGGATAATGTTTTCACTTGCGCCGCCAAACACTTGCCAACCAAGGCTGCTGCTCTCGTGGCAAGTTGTCGGGGCGATAATAGTGGACAAGCTCAGTGAACCCCGCTTCTGACATGAAGCGCCGCCAAGTATCAAGACTATAATATACACCATAGCGCCCGTGGTTCCATCCTTCCTCGTTATGCCCATGCGGATTGGAACTAAACAAAACTGCGCCCGGTTTCAACGTTGCGTGCAATTCCAATAATATGCCTGGCAACGCCTGACTGGGGATATGGAAAAGCGAGGCGTTAGCGAACACTCCATCGAAATGCTTGGACGGGAGATCAAGCTTAAGAAAATCCTGCTCCCATACTTCGCAGCGGCTGTAATCACGTGCCATTGCAGCCAAACGTTCACTGCCATCCAAGCCCTTCGCAATATGCCCCGCTTTAGCAAATACCTTCAGGTCTCGCCCTGGCCCACAGCCAAAATCCAGAATATTGAAAGGCGGCTCAACCTCAATGCACTGTAACAAAGACATGATGTTCTGACTGACGTCGTGATTGCGTGTACCTGCAAAGAAATCTTCGGCGTATTGGTCATAATGCTTCAAAGTTAAGGTGGATATTTTTTCCAGGTCTTGAGGATTCAACTTCATTTTGCAATCATTCTTGAGTAATCAATGATCTAAATTTATTAAGCAAATAAATAGAAATATTATCCCGCTCTGTTGGTATTTAGCTCCCTAATTTTATAAAAATGGGGGATAAAACTAAAGGACACCTCTAAAGTAGGAAATAAATTATGCTTAAAACTTAAACTAATAGATGTTTTATTTGCTCACGTTCTTTCAATAACTCACAATAACTTTCCAGCATATGTTGACGCCCAAGTTCGTTCATGGGCAAATTCTGCACAATATGGTAGTCACCGTTGTGACAGGTAACCGGAAAACCATACACCACGCCTGCTGGTATATCGTAGCTACCATCCGATAATACGCTCATGGTGACCCAGTCATCATGGTTAGAGCCAAGTATCCAATCATGCATATGGCATATTGCTGCGTTAGCTGCGCTGGCAGAGCTACTCAAGCCGCGCGATTCGATCACCACCGTGCCGCGCTTTTGTACTGTGGGGATAAATTCGCTTTCAATCCAATTGTGATCTGGAAGAATATCGATGATTTTTC
>JBDSEJ010000139.1:0-1933 GCA_039920105.1 Candidatus Nitrotoga sp.
GCGGTCTGATCTGTCCACACTGTAGTGGAGAGATTGATGTATTCAAGAAGGGCGGGGGAGAAAGGGTCGCGAATGAACTGGGCGTGCCATTCATCGGCGCTATCCCGCTCGATAGCGAAATAACAATCTGTGCGGATAAAGGAATCCCCGTTGTACTCGCTTATCCAGAGTCTCCTTCAACTAAAGCCATTATGGCAATTGCCGAAAGATGTGCAAAATTCCTGGGCGCTCATCCAGAGCAGAACATGCTCGGTGATGTAGAGTAAGTAATTAAAGGTGTTGCATAAGTAAAATTTAATGGCATGTAAGATTAGCTAATTAAAGGCTTAATTTGTATTTTATAGGTTGAACGGTAAACAAGATTTGACAGTGTGATTATCGGAAACAATTGTTATTTTAATTTCGACCATTGCGCAATACTAGCAATAGCAGGATACATTGTATGTTTTGGAGTTTATATTAAAGAGCGAATTATTTGTTTCAAACAAAGATATTAAATTTGGAGCTCAAAACAAATAATGCAAGCGCGCGAAGGATAACAGAACAGGTAAATAAGAAAGCCGTTTAGGAAAGAAAATATGAGTGAATCTAACGATTTTAAAGAGGGGCTGAATTTTTTCTTAAGTAAAGATTATATCAACGCAGAAAAATGTTTTAGTAAAGCGGCAAAGCTGGGGGATCCAGAAGCGCAGTTCTGCCTTGGTGATATGTACAATAACGGTTACGGTGTTGCAAAGGATGAACGGAAGGCTGTGGCATTATTTCGAAGATCTGCAGAACAGAGATTTGCGCCATCACAAATTAACCTAGGTGTTATGTACTCTCAAGGTCATGGTGTTGAGCAGGACCTCATAGAAGCATATATGTGGTTAAAAATTGCTGGTCGAGCTGTAGATGAGGAGGGCGGGGAACTTGCCGTTGACGAGGACGGAAGGGATCTTCTTGAGGTTGTGGAAGAACAAATGTCTTCCGGTCAAATTACGGAAGCACTGCGCCGATCAAGTGCTTGGATGAAAACGAATCGAATAATATAAATTGGTTATCTGCTTCATACACGTAAGCGTAACTGGCCTTGGATAATTAGTTTTAAGGAGTTGAACTAATGGCAACCGCTATTTGAGCCAACCGGCAAAAGAATAGTCCGAGGTTTGATCGAGGAAATTTGAATCGGAACGTGAATTTCTGTAGGTAATAATCTTGATGCAGTTCTATCAGAATGCTGAAAACCACGGCGCCATCCATTACTAATAAATTGCACCATTGTAAACGAAGTAATCGCGATGCGTTCATCCGAGGAGTTTATTCAGTTACATTCAATTGGATTAACACGTGGTGGAGGCTCATCCACTCGTGTAATCCACAGGATGTTTAATATCTAACTTCGGACAAATGGGCGCGCATTAACTGATTTGTATTATGAAATTAATTGTACTAGCTCAGACCTGATCTGACAGTTACCGAATTTTTAGGGTGTCTGTCAGATTAAATTTGGTTTAGATTTTTTCCATTCCAAACCGGTTTCCCACTAAGTAAAGTTTCCAACGGCGTTCTGCCATGACAAACTTTGCCCTGATGAGTTCTTTCATTATTATAATAATTAAGCCAATCGTCTAGGTCTTTCTGCAAGGTTTCCACATCGGCATAAAGTTTTTTTCTGAATGTGACTTGATAAAATTCCTGCAAAATGGTTTTGTGGAAGCGCTCGCATATACCGTTAGTCTGGGGTGACATCGCCTTGGTTTTAGTATGGTCAATGTCATTGATAGCAAGATAGAGTTGGTAATCAAGTTGCTCTACTTTGCCACAATACTCAGTACCGCGATCCGTTAAGATACGCAGCATAGGCAGGTCGTGGCTTGTATAAAATGGCAGTACTTTATCGTTCAGCAGGTCAGCTGCGGTAATCGGTGTTTTAGTCGTATACAGCTTGCAA
>JBDSEJ010000140.1:0-2473 GCA_039920105.1 Candidatus Nitrotoga sp.
AGGATTGTAGGGCTAAGTTTAAATTTAATGGTATTAAATCTCTATAAATTTTCTGATCAGTCCCATTCAAACATTAAATTATTTGGCTAATATGAGAATATGTGATTATTAGCTATGCCACCCTTTCAAGCAAATATCAGCAAGGTATTAAATTTGCAGTTAGGGGAGAAGCATGTTGTTTCTAGTTGTGTATAAATAATTAATTAATATTTATCAACTGTCTATGCTGTTTGATACGTTATATGAAATATATTTCGAAAAAAATTAAAGTTTTGTGATTGCCTGTCGATAATAGAAACGTAAGCTTGAATTTGTCCCCTTGCAGATTCAGGTAAGCATGGAATCCTCCACTTACAACCTAATACGGGTAAGTGGAGGTTTGTCTGTGTAGGAAAATTTCTTACAAAGAGATCGGAAGTCTTCTGATTTCTTTCTGTTCGTTCATGTAGCAATATTCAACCGTCGAAAAAGACAGTGTTGTTAACTTGCAAGGGGACGAATCATGAATACAGTTCAACTTCATCAAGAAATTAAAGAAGCCAATCTTTCATATATGCTGCTCGCGCGGCAGATGATTCAAGAAGATAAGGCGGCAGCCATTTTTCGTCTTGGAATTAGCCAAGAGATGGCTGAACTCATCGCCGGGTTAAGTTCAGCACAATTACTCAAAATGGCAGCATCCAATATGTTGTTGTGTCGCTTTCGCTTTGATGAAAAGCTGCTACTCAATATGATTACTGATTACAACAAGAACAGGATGATGTCGCAAGCGCACACTACTATCCTGATGACTGGGCAGCCTTTGGAAGCATTAGCTGCTTGATTTATAATCAACCATTGGTGAGGGCATTATGCGAAATAAAAGTGTGGTCACTGAAGCTTATCAAATCCAGATTGCCATGGATTTAATCAAGTTAGGAGCACGTTTGCAATTGCTACAGGAAGAAACTGCTTTAAGTCGTGAGCGTTTGCTTAAGTTATACAAGGAAGTAAAGGGTGTTTCGCCGTCCAAGGGTATGTTGCCCTATTCAACCGACTGGTTTATGAGCTGGTCGCCTAACATTCATTCTTCATTATTTATTGACATTCATCAGTTTCTGCTGAGGCATACTAGCTTAACAGGCGTTGAGGCACTAATTAAAAGTTATTCTTTATATCTCGAGCAAATCAATGCTAGCGGGGATGAGCATATATTGAGTATTACGCGAGCATGGTTTCTAGTGCGCTTCTTTGATGCACAGATGCTGCAATTGACAGGCTGCACTGAATGTGGCGGGCACTTCATAGTGCATGCAAATGGCCTGTATGCCGACTATGTGTGCGGTATCTGTTGCCCACCCTCCCGTGCAGGGAAAACAAAAAGAAACGCCGCAGCATCTAGTTTGCTGGCGTTAAGCGTGACGAATTAAAGTTTAACTATCGGGTGCCGTTACCGTAACAAAAGGCACTGCGGAATAATCATAATATGTTTACGCTTTTCGGCTGTTTGAATGTACAAAATCATGTCAAGTTACCCTGCTTATTTCCGAAGCTTTTCCATAAGTTGAAACTAAATTGCCATAATAGATCATATTGTGCGCAATTCAATGGAGTTGAGCCATGTTGGTAATTGTTGGGTATATAACGATATTACTTTCCGTGTTCGGTGGCTTTGCATTAGCAGGCGGGCACTTGGCTGCATTAATGCAGCCAATTGAGCTGCTGATGATAGCTGGTGCTGGCTTAGGTGCCTTTTTAGTGGGAAATAGCAGCAAGGCAATTAAGGCCACTTTGAAAGTATTGCCAAGTATATTTAAGGGTGCTAAATACACTAAAAATCACTACATGGAATTAATGGCCTTACTCTATGAATTGCTTGGCAAAATTCGCAAGGAAGGGTTAATGTCAATTGAAAACGACATAGAAAATACAAATGAGAGTCCTCTCTTTGCAAAGTATCCAAAAGTAATGGCAGATCATCATATAGTTGAATTTATGGCTGATTATTTACGAATCATGTTGGGCGGCAATCTGAATGCGATGGAAATCGAGAATCTGATGGATGTAGAAATAGAAACCCATCACCATGAGGCATTAGTACCGTCGCATGTGCTTGCCAAGTTAGGCGACGGTTTGCCAGCTTTCGGAATAGTTGCAGCGGTTATGGGAGTAGTACACACCATGGGTTCTGTTGGACTGCCACCTGCCGAATTGGGTGTGCTGATTGGCGCAGCTTTGGTTGGTACCTTTCTGGGTATCCTGCTGGCTTATGGCTTCATTGGCCCTTTGTCGACTCTATTGGAGCAAAAGGCAGAGGAGTCGAGCAAGATGTTTCAGACAGTCAAGGTTACATTGCTGGCCAATCTGAATGGCTATGCTCCGGCGATGGCGGTAGAGTTTGGTCGTAATGTATTGAATTCTACTGAGCGTCCTAGTTTTATTGAGCTGGAAGAGCACGTTAAACAAAAGCGCTGAGTAGAGAATTTACATTGAA
>JBDSEJ010000141.1:0-2038 GCA_039920105.1 Candidatus Nitrotoga sp.
CTGGAATCCGATACGCGAACTTACGGTACAGGCGGGATCGTTTGATACCAAGCGCGTGGCACTGGATGTTGGCCAGGGCGTTAATGATGTTGCCGCTGTCCGTCTAAATGCCATGTATGAAGATTCCGGCAGTTTTCGTAATGGCGTGGATTTGAAACGATATGGAATAAATCCTACCGTCACGCTTATGCCAAGTGACAATACCAAAGTTGTTCTCAATGCAGAATATTTCAAGGATCAGCGCACAGCCGATCGAGGTATACCTTCCTTAAATGGACGTCCATTAGTTACCAATGCGTCAACATTTTTTGGTGATCCCAATCGTAGCAATGCTGACACAGAGCTTAAGGCAGTCAACGGGCTTATCGAGCACAAGTTTAATAATGAAGTAACGGTTCGCAACCGCACCCGCTATGCTACGCAAGATAAATTTTATGAGAATGTATATCCAAATTCTGTAGTTGATGCCGCTGCATCCACTGTAAAAATCAGTGCTTATAACGATACGACAAAACGTGATAACTTTTTTAACCAGACTGACCTTTTGTTTTCCCTTAACACAGGTAAAATAAAACATGATTTAGTGGTTGGTCTCGAAATAGGTCATCAGGATACAGATAGCACGCGTAATTCTGGATTCTTCAATAATACAGCCACATCGGTTAACGTGCCTATAAACAATCCGATTACTAAAGATCCACTCACATACAAACTAGCGGCTGGAGACAATTTCATTAATACCGTCACCAAACAAACCTCTCTTTATGTACAAGACCAGATCAAGTTATTGCCTAAATTACATGCCATTCTCGGAGTGCGTTACGATAGGTTGGAGGTGGATTTTACCCAAAAAAACCCTGCTAAACCTTCTGCATTAAATGTCAAAGATAATTTCTTCTCACCAAGAGCGGGATTGGTTTACAAGCCAATCGAAGAGGTATCACTTTATACCAATTATAGCTTGTCATACGTACCCAGAGCAGGTGAGCAACTTACTTCGCTATCGGTAACCAATGCGGCGCTTGAACCGGAGAAATTCAAAAACATAGAAATTGGCGCAAAGTGGGATATTCGTCCTAACCTCGCCTTGACTACTGCTTTGTTTAAGCTGGACCGTACCAATGTGATTATTCCAGATCCGAACAATGCAGCCAGAAGTTTTTTAGGTGGTGGCCAGCGTAACAAGGGCTTCGAGTTAGGTTTGGCAGGCCGAATCACTGAGGCTTGGAGTGTAATGGGTGGATACACTTATCAAGATGGGGAAATAACCAGCACGCAATCTTCTAGCGCCAAAGCAGGGGCAGTCCTGGCGGAACTTCCAAGGAACAACTTTTCATTGTGGAACCGGTATGACATCAATCCTATGTGGGGTGTTGGGCTGGGTATTATAAATCGTGGGTCTATGTTCACATCGACTGACAATTCCGTTCGCTTGGCAGGCTTCACTCGCGTGGATGCAGCTGTATATGCCAAGATTAATAACAATATGCGGGCACAGTTGAATATCGAAAACCTGTTTGATAAAGGCTATTACGCTTCTGCCCACAATAACAACAATATCTCACCTGGGTCACCACTTGCTGCAAGAGTTTCATTAATTGCTAACTTCTAGACTTATTGAATAGAAAATGGTTGTGTCAGCCCCGCCTTTAAGGCGGGGCATCATAAAAAATTTAATGAAATAACCATATGTCTATGATCGTGCAATTCAAAAGTCCTCATAGTGTTCGATCAGCAATTGGGTCTAAAAACGATTACATTGATTCAAATGATCGGGACATCCGTTCTCGACGAGCTGTTTTCTTGAAGTGGTTGCGCAAAACACATGGTTGGATCGGACTTTGGGGCGCTGCCATAGGCTTGCTTTTTGGGGTGACTGGAGTTTTGCTGAATCACCGCACTATATTGAAGATTCCGGCTGTGCAAGCGCAAGAAACGATGTTGCAATATCCTTTACCTACTCCCGCACCGGCCAATGTGAAAGCAATGGCAAGCTGGTTACAAAAAGAATTGATGGTCGATCGTCCAGCCACTAAAG
>JBDSEJ010000142.1:0-1972 GCA_039920105.1 Candidatus Nitrotoga sp.
TGCAGTCGGATTTGCGCATTGATCTGCCGCAAACTACCGTAGTAATTGATCGCAATATGGCGTCACAGCTGGGGCTGAATATGCAAGACATAGGCTCGGCCCTGTCTGCCATGCTGGGCGGTGGATATGTGAACTATTTCGAACTTGAGGGTCGGTCTTATAAAGTTATTCCACAAGTAGCTCAGCGTTTCCGTCTTAATGCAGATCAACTGAAGCACTATTATCTACGTACCGAAAGCGGACAGATGGTGCCTCTATCCACAGTGGCTCATCTGGAAACCAGTACTGAACCAGAAACCATCAATCACTTTCAGCAACAAAATATGGCGACCATACAAGGAGTGGCTTTTCCCACTATTTCTCAAGGTCAGGCACTGGAACGACTTAAAACTTTAGCGCAGAAAACTTTGCCTGCTGGATACGGTTATGACTACGCGGGACCGTCACGACAGTTTGTACAAGAATCTGGCGGTCTATTGCTCACTTTTTTCTTTGCTATTGTAATTATTTTCCTGGCACTAGCAGCTCAATTTGAGAGCTTTCGCGACCCTGCTATTATTTTGGTGTCCGTGCCTATGTCCATTGCGGGGGCATTGATTTTTATCAATCTCGGTATTGGACACACCAAGCTCAATATTTATACTGAGGTTGGCTTAGTAACGCTCATTGCTCTTATCTCGAAAAATGGCATTTTAATTGTGGAATTTGCAAATAACTTGCAACTAACGGGATTGAGCAAGCGTGATGCTATTGTGAAAGCTGCTGGTTTGCGTTTGCGCCCGATACTAATGACAACTGCCGCCACGGTACTGGGTGTTTTGCCACTCATAATGGCCAGCGGTGCAGGCGCAGTGAGCCGCTCTAATATGGGCATAGTTATTGCCAGCGGTTTATCGATAGGCACTTTGTTCACCCTGTTCGTTGTACCTGGTATTTATATGCTACTTGCTACTGAACGTAGTCATGAAGCAACTGTAGCAAGGTAGATGTAATGCTTAGAGCTATGCTGATCAAACTTTAGCGCAGGATGCGAAATTCAGAAACTTATTCGCGATAAGTCCCTGACTATTATATAAAGCTGCCTGTTGGAACGTATTTAGCGTGTTGGGGGCTTATCCAAGAACGACCCCTACCTGTTAGGCAATTATCTTGTTCGCGGGCTGCAATTGGTGCATAACGGTGGCCAACTTCTCAAGTTCTTGGTAGTCAACTGTTGCTATTGGCTTTCCTCCCACAAGTCTTTGTTATTAACATTGCGCGGCTGCACGAGTCCAAAATGTTTGTAAGCATTAGCTGTCGCCACCCTCCCGCGTGATGTTCGTTGCAAGTAGCCTTGTTGGATCAAATAAGGCTCCAGCACGTCCTCAATGGTATCGCGCTCCTCGCCGATGGCAGCGGCAAGGTTGTCTACACCAACCGGGCCACCGGTAAACTTTTCGATTACAGTCAGCAATAGTTTTCTATCCATCATGTCCAATCCCTGCATATCCACGTCGAGCATGTTTAGCGCGGCATCGGCGACTTGGCGCGTAGCTTCGCCCTGCGCCCTTACTTCGGCAAAATCGCGTACGCGGCGTAGCAAACGATTTGCGATACGCGGTGTACCGCGAGAACGCATTGCAATTTCCATGGCGCCTTCGGACGATATCGGCAATTCCATTAAACCCGAAGAACGCGTCACAATGCGCTGCAATTCACTGGTGGTGTAAAACTCTAACCGCGCCACGATACCGAAACGGTCGCGCAATGGATTGGTCAACATGCCAGCACGAGTAGTTGCTCCAACCAGAGTGAACGGTGGCAAGTCCAGCTTAACTGATCGCGCCGCAGGACCTTCGCCGATCATAATGTCGATCTGATAATCCTCCAGCGCCGGATACAGAATTTCTTCCACAACGGGTGATAGACGATGTATTTCATCAATAAACAGCACATCATTAGGTTCGAGATTGGTTAACAGGGCAGCAAGGTC
>JBDSEJ010000143.1:0-5163 GCA_039920105.1 Candidatus Nitrotoga sp.
TAAAATCAAGTCGCAGTTATAGATGCTGTCTTTATCAAGCTGCAGCCAGATAGCGCTGCGCCAATCACCGAACTTGACGGGTGCTAAACCCATTCGTCTCTATGCTTCTTGCTAGCTGATCTTGCACTCTTTCAGAAAACCCTATACTTGTACTCCCTTTACTTCTTGTTGACTCATTAGTTTGTCCATTTCAAAAAACCCGCCCCTATTGAACAGGGGTGAGTTTAATCATCAGCGGACATTACTACTTGGGGCTAACACCGACAAGGCTTACAGTATTCAGCAAGATGAAAGTTTGGTAGTATGAACCCGCCTGCTGAAAGATAAAATCCTAGGGAATCTCAGGCAGCCCACTGTCAGCAAAAATGAAGACCATAAAACCGAGTGTGCAAGTCACGAGATATGCCCTGATTGGCGTATGTAACACAACGGTACACTTTCTTATAGTAGGATTGTTGATGTGGCTCGCTGAATTCAATCAGATGTATGCCAATGTCACAGCCTACATTGTGGCCTCATTTTTTTCATTCTTGATGAATGCCCGATGGAGTTTCCAGAGTAGGCCGGGAGCACGAAATTACGCCCGGTTTCAGCTTGTTTCATTACTCGGGTTGATCGTTAACGCAACTTTTGGTCACCTTGGCGATCATTTCGGCTGGCATTTCGCCTTAACCATTTTTCTGATTTCGATCACGGTTCCCGTTATATCTTTTTTGCTTCATCGTTCTTATACGTTTTCAAAATGACTAGCGCAGACAAAGCAAGTGAAGATGCCATCTTTAGGCAATTCCCGAAATACCACCAGCCGTTACCCGATGGATATTTATCTATCTATGACAGAGATTACGTGGCTAACCGTACTGCCAGTGGACTTGGAAATAATTTTGCTAGAGTGCTTGAATCGTGGATGCACAAGAAGGCCGCAACAAGCGCAGTCAATCAACGCGAGGTAATTCTGGAGCTTGGAGCGGCCCCCTTAACCATCTATCCTGCGAGGGAGGTTACGCCTGTTATGACGTCGTCGAACCTTTTCAGAAACTAGTGGATACATCCTCAAACTTGGGGTTAGTCCGCCATACATACGCACAGTTAAGCGAGATTCCCTATAAGCTGCAATATGATCGGATAATATCGGTTGCGGTGCTAGAATATTTGCTGGATTTGCCGACAGAAATTGCCCGCTCGGGACTTTGCTTGCAGGAGAACGGAAGATTTTGTGCAGGATTTCCCAGCGAGGGGGCTGGCTATGGAAAATGGCTTGGAAGCATGGTACCGGCCCTAGACTCACCAAGCGTACCGGACTGGGTTATGAAAAGTTAATGCGGCATGAGCATGTTAATACCGTTGATGAGATTGAGGCATGTTTACGCTACTTCTTCGATGACATCACCAGGAAGCGCTTTCCCTTGCCAGCCAAGTCGTTCAGTCTGTATTCGTTTTTTATCGCAACTCGCCTCAATAGAAAGCGTTGCGAAAGTTTTATGGAAAAATCATGCAAACAACGCAACCCATTGTTGTAATAACGATTTCCATAGCCCTCCCCTTTTTCAACGAGGCAGAAGGCATTCCATTTTTTTTTGAGCGGCTTGATAACGTTATATCTAACATTCCGGATTGCCGATTTGAATTGATTTGCATCAACGACGGCAGCCGGGATAGGACGCTCCCGGCGCTGGAGTCTGCAAAGAAACTCTATCCCGCAATCACTATCATTGACTTCACCCGTAATTTCGGCAAAGAAGCGGCATTGACGGCCGGGCTTGAGTTTGCTGCCGGAGATGCAGTGATAATCATGGATACGGACCTTCAGCACCCTCCCGAATTGATACCCGAATTCATACGGAAGTGGCGTAGCGGAGTCCCGGTTGTACTAGCCAAACGAAACTCAAGATCAACCGAAAGCGTTCTCTATCGGTTATTGGCGGGAATATTTTATCGTCTGCATAACAATATATCCCATATAAAAATCCCTGCTAACACGGGTGATTTCAGGCTGATTGACCGCCAGGTCTGTGACGCCCTGAAGCGACTTCCGGAATCCCGCCGCTTCATGAAGGGCTTGTTCGCCTGGGTCGGTTATGAATATGAGCTCGTTGAATATGACGTCGCCCCGCGTGCTCACGGACGGACATCTTTCAACAAATGGAAGTCGTTGAATTTTGCCCTTGAAGGTATCACTAGTTTCAGCACAATACCTCTGCGTGTATGGACCTATGCCGGCTTGCTGGTCACGGCGGTTGGCTTCTTCTATGCGTGCTGGGTCATCCTGCGCGCTATTTTTCTTGGTATAGATACTCCCGGTTATGTGACATTATTGGCCGCTGTTGTTTTCTTCGGAGGACTTCAGTTAATTGGTATCGGCGTGTTGGGTGAATATATAGGTCGTATCTACATCGAGACTAAGAATCGGCCCATATATCTCGTCAGAAAGATCATCAAGTGACTACCACATCGGATGTTGGCACTTTGCAGGGGCGTAGCGTTGTATTGGCCTGCATCGCAATTATTCTGCTCATTGCACTCTACCCGTTATTGGCGGCAAGCTATGTCGTGCCGGATGATTTCCAGTTCGCGCTCTGGGCGCATTCTCCTGACAGATGGGAGAATGCTTATATAACGGCGCAAAACACCGGACGTTTCCAGATTTTTTTCCACATCTCACTGGCTTATGTCCCATATCTTCTGGATAGTCCAACCATCCTGAAGACACTCCAGATCGGGAGCATTGTCGCCACAGCTTCGGCATTTGCATTTGCCGTCAGCCGTTACCTGAGTTCGACCTACCATGGGCTGATCGCCCTGTTGCTCTTTGGCGCGTTGCTCCAGAATATGTGGGAACACCACATCCTGGTGGCCTATCCTTTCGTTTTTCAGGTTGGCCTGTTTTTTTTGTCACTAAGCTTCATTGCCTACAAGAGCTTTCTTGAGCGCAATAACTCATCCAGCGGATGGAAAACAGCGATCTGCCTGTTTTTAGCATTTCTGGCATACGAAACATTCGTTTCGTATGCGGCTATTTTCATCTTGTTGGCTTGTCTGTACAAAGCCAAGGATGGAATTCGAGCGGTTGCCGCCCAGACGCTTCCAATAGTAGCCCCTGTCGCCCTGTTCATCAGCTTGTACATTATCTGGAGAGCCTATTTCCCAACGGACTATGCTGGCGCACGAATTGATTTCGCAACGCTGGAATGGGGTAGTGTGTGGGACGTGGTCTGGCAATTCAGCAAAGCGTCAACTCCGGGTTATGTTTACTCTCACTTCAGCCAGATACATTACGACTTTGCCGTATCGCCCGAAGGATTTCGGCGCAGTATGGATCAATTTCTGCTAAATCTTCAGGTGGAATGGTTGGTCAAAGCTATTCTTGTCGGTATAGGTATTTCGCTGACACAGCGCTTCTTCACTAACAAAACAAGCAACGCAAATTTTTTTGCGTTAATCGCTGTCGGCATCTTGCTGCTATTGTTACCCCCCTTGCCGCTCGCGTTGACTCCCAAGTACCAAGGATGGGTACACCGTGGCACCCCGGCATATGTCGTAACCTACTTCTCATACTTTGGCGCACTCCTGATCCTTGTCGGGATTGTTAGCCGTGCAGGGAACATTGGCAATCCGTGCAGCGTAATACGCCGAGTCTCAACGGCAATAATTGTCGCTCTGGCGGTACTGCTCAGTTTGGTAACTGATTACGGCAATGCCGCCATGCATCGTAGCCAATCACTGGATGCGTGGAAATGGAAGCTGTTCGATCACTTGATCATGTCAGCTGACTTCAATCAGGTTCCGGATCGCTCCTGCATCTTGATCGACGGCCTAACAGAGTCATTGGTGTTTGGGCACACCCCCCAGGACTTATGGGAAACTGAAATCACGCAAAAAACCGCGAAACGGCCGATGATTTATGATCAGCGGGAGGCTTTTTTAAACTGTATAAATGAATACAAAGTACCAGGATTCCTGATTCGTTACCGCCAAGAAGGAAATACACCCAATCAATTCATAACACTGTCCAATGTCCAACGTCACGACAGTGTACAATTGATTGGAAGCAAAGTAATCTTAATGAGCGCCGGATATTCCAGAAAGTTCTTTGTCACGCTAACCTCGGCCGATGGGAGTCAAGGTGATTCAGTCATTATTGATGGTCTCTCTGTTAATTCGACAGGAAGATTCTCTGCGTTTCCGGTCGATGCATCTAAACAGCACTGGGGGATCGTGCGAACAGAAATCAGCAAGCCTGATTTGATTCTCAACTCAATAAGCGAAAATTATTTCAAGAACTGAAATAGTGGAAGTCCAAGAATCCGTGACATTCTTTTCTGAGTGTCAGTGCCTTGAGAACCTCATTTACAAAATAGCTTGACAGGTTGAAAAACATGACTGTTTTCTCCATAAATCGCCGCCGGTTAGTTGCCTTGTTGTTAGTGGCTGTCGTTTCCATCGTAGGCGGCGTTGCTTACAAAGGGGTCAAGAGTCATCGCCCGCAATGGCTTATATTCACGCAAGCGGCGGCCCAGCCGCCAGCCGCAATCGGATACATTGACAAGTTGGCAGAGTATCCAGCCAACAGCACACAAACCAAGGTAATCGGCTGGGCCTTGGCCAAAGACGGCGTGAGCCGTGTAGAGCTGGTGTTGAATGGCCAATTCCGTATCCCATTGCAAACCGCCGTCATCCGGACGGACGTCGCGCAGGCTTACCCAGGTTATCCGGATTCGGCCAAGGCCGGTTTTGAGGGAGTCATCGATACCTCAATAGGGGTCGCCAACTGGAACACAATGGAAGTGGTCGTCACCGACAGGAAAGGCAGGACTTCGGTCATCGGGCGTCGCACACAACCTGCAGTCAACGCGATGGATACATGGAACGATCTGCTCAAAGCAAGGGATGTTAAGCGCGATGACATTTTTTATTTCATTATGGCCACGAGCAATATTGCGGGTGGAGGCGGAAGGGAGATCGACACAGTATTTCGTCCCTATGAGAGCAAGACGGTAAAAGTTGGAATCCGGGTCCCCATCCTTTACTTGCGAACAACCAAAGGTAATGCTGGAGATTATGGTTTTGACCAGGATTTTCAGCTCAGTAGAAAGTGTGGAGAAAGGGTAATCGCCGATGACAATCTACATGGTGTTACGCAATATGCCATTGATCACAAGCTGC
>JBDSEJ010000144.1:0-2786 GCA_039920105.1 Candidatus Nitrotoga sp.
CTAATCTAATGGTAAAGCCTTTACCATAAAGGGTTCAGGCCGATACAGAGCAGAGTGCATGAAATCAACGAGGCTCAACAAGCTTAAGCGCTACGCCACTTATCTTGACACCCCGATTTTGTTGCGCAGCAGGCAGCTGCCACTCCAACGTCAAGCTCGACATCTGCCGTTTTTGAGCTGCGGGAAGAAGGCAACGTACCATGTTTTGCCCGGTTGACTGGAATAAGCAGGACAATTTCTCACCATTCTCCAGTAATAACACGGCTGATGCTCGGGCTTGCTGCGGCCAACTCCCAATTACAACAAGCTCGGTCGGCGACGACAAATAGCGCATTTCCCACTGTGGTGAAACCAGACCAATGTGCACACCTTCGCCAGTCAGATGCAGCTCTCCATAATCGCTTTTCAAATGTGTTCCTTTTGCCGGAATCCAGCCATCATTGCTTTTCACCATGGCATTGCCAAACGGGTAGAACAAGCTGCCGACCGGCCACGCTTGCATTGCGCGCAGCCACCAGACAAATTGGTACTCATAAGCCGAGCCCTCCATTGCATCATAGGCCTTGAAGTTATTTGGATGCACTATGCGGTCACCCACATGACTGCCCCACATCGGGGACAGGAAATGCGCACCGCCGTTTATTAGCGCCTGCATGGTGGCATAGGATTCAGTGTGGTTCGGCAATTTTTCTGGAAACGCAATCGTGGCAGGATGGAATTCCCCTACACCCCATTCAGGATCGACGCGCCGGATATTGTCGATCAGGCTGCTGCCGCTACGCGGCTTGCCTTCGTTGCGGCTGGCTGGGCCATACAAAATCACGCCCAAATGACCTTGGCGTGGCTTGGCGCCTTCAATCGACACCCCAGCCTGGTCGTTCCAGCCATTAGCATGATCGGTAATGCTCACTGCGACATTCGCCTGGATAAAGGTTTGGCTGGTATAGATGCGCGCCGGCGGCAATCCTGCTTCTACTATCCAGATAGCGAGATCGTCATAATGGCGTGCCACTAGATGACGCTTGAACTGCGTCCATAATTGTTGCCATGGATCGTCGTAATCTATGGTTTTGCGTGGCGGATCAATGCCGCTAACTTTCTTCCAGGATTGTTTGGCGATCCGGTTTACGTCGGCCAGAGTCAACACGGGTTCGTGTCGAGAAAAGGCGAGTTCGCCGCCATTTGTGTACGGACCAAGGTGGAGCAGCCATTCGCGATATTGGCGCAATGTGTCCGGATTGTAGTCGTACCACTGGGTAAGGTAGAACCACGGATTGATATACTGATCCGGGTCAAGGTTAATCATCACATAGCTGTCTGGATGCGTTTGGTTGAATTTGACAATTTCGCGCACAGCAGCTTGCAGATTACGCTTTTTGTAATCAAGAAAGCGGCGGTTGTAACGGTTCAAACTCATCATGCGTGCCAATTCCGGACTTTCGGTGGCGCCGGCCAAACCTTTCAGGGCATCGTCTGGCTCAGACTTGCCGAACTGGTTCCATTGCACGGCGCGCTCATCTTGCTCAAGCATATCGACAATATCCAGATCCGGCGCGGCGAACTTGGAATCGGCCCAGACGCCGCCATCCAGGGTGATCATCAGTGGTGCGCGAAAGCGTAGCGCAGTATCGAGTAACTCCCTCATGGATTCACCGGTCATCCCTTTGCCGTTGCGATCACGCAGATGCTCGGGAAAGTTTGGATCAAATACATAATCAGCCTGCTCGCCTTTCGTGGTACGCAGATACTCAATACGGCCGCGGAAACCGATTTCTACACAGCCGCCTTGTGTCATGTCGCGTAACTCCTGTAATTGGTGAAAGTTATTGCGAAAATCCACCACCCCGCCGGGATAAAACACTCGCAACTTCTCACCAGAACAAGTTTGTTTTGCGGCTGGGTTCTTATCGAGCACCAGCGGCCCGGGTAAGACTGCAACATTTCCTGCCATATCCTCCACCCGCACTTGTAATCGCTGCAAACCGGGCGGTATGACGGCGAATGGCACATTCAGACCGTAAAGATCCCCCTTCTTTAGCGGCGCATCGCTCGCCTTGTCACGTTTAAAGCGGGGGTCTGATAAAGCCGATAGCAGCTGTTCTTTTTTTGTCAGCGTCATTTTTCCGAGCTGTGTACCCGCTTCAGTCTCCACATAGGCAGCCCGGATGCCTTGCTCATCGGCCAGCCAGCCGCGAAGCTCTATTGCGCCGGGCGACATTATTTTATCGTGTTGCGCCAATATCTTACCGAATGGCAGATCATTGATCACCTGCGGCCCGGCGATTTCGCTGTTATGCCCTTTGCCATCCTCGAATAAAACTCTCAGGCGATAACTGCCGCGCGGCAATTTAAGCATCGGCAACACCCCCTCGAAACCACTGGTTGCTGCATGCGGCCAAGCCGGAAACGCCGTGGCGACGTCATCTCGCTGATTGCTGGCAACCAATTCCAGCATTTCTTTATCCTGCGCCAATATACGTACTTTCACTGGCAACTCCTGCCCCGCCAGCGCCCAGCCGCTAATCAAATTGTGGCCATCAGCCTTGATCGGCTCGTCTATGTCCAATACCCCAAACGGCTTTGAAAAATCAACTGGCACCCGGCCGGCATTAAACACCTTGCCAACGCCGTTTGTCGCACGCATTTCCAGCTCCGAGGTATGCGGCGGAATATCGCCGCGCGCAAATGCAATGTTATATCCAGAATCGGTCGAGAATTTGCACTGCGGAAAGGCTGAGGTCACATCGGCTCGGACAACGTTTGGCTTAACACCGGCAAGCAACTTG
>JBDSEJ010000145.1:0-2357 GCA_039920105.1 Candidatus Nitrotoga sp.
CAAAGAATCAGACAGGCCTGTTCTGGAATTACATCTGCGCGATTATCAGCTGTGTATCGACGTACGCATCGTGATTCAACTCTGGCCTTTGCGCTACCACATCAGAAGCGCAATCGTCTATTTGACAGGAAATGATACCCGTCTAGCGTTTGAATCAGGGATGACTATTAGCAGGAACCTAAGCCGATTCACCATTCCGCCACAAATACTGGAACGAAATATTGGAAAAAGATTTGTCAATAGAGATTCGAGAAATATGCGGCCGCCATGCTGCTGAACTTACGCTGAGCATCTCTAAAAATGTTCCAACAAAAAAGAAGTTCGATAACGGGGTTATTTGTATGAGGAAGATTATTTCATTCCTCGTATGTGGATTGCTGTCAGGCTGTGCAACTTATCACGCGCAACCGATCGAGCCTACAGCACTGATGGTATCCTTTGAAGCGCGTACACTGGATGATCCGGGTCTGCAACGATACGTGACTTCGCAACTTAATGGCGATGCCGAAGCTTGGTCGTCCGACGTATGGAATTTCACAACGCTGACTCTGGCCGCTTTCTATTTCAGTCCAGAGTTGGATGTCGCCCGCACTAAGCTAGGCGTGTTTCAGGCTGCCATACAGACTGCTGCCCAGCGACCCAATCCATCGCTGCAGTTTCCGATTAAATACACCACTAATCCAAATGACGGCAACTCTCCCTATACCTTCGGTCTGGGTCTGAATATTCCGATTGAAACCGCTGGCAAACGCGGATACCGAATTGCGCAGGCACAGCAACTCTCGAACGCTGCCCGATTCAATATCGGAAACGTTGCTTGGCAAGTCCGCAGCCGGTTGCGCGGCCAAATGCTCAATCTCTATGGGGCAAACCATAAGGCGTTGATCCTGGAACAACAGATCAACGCGCAGCAACAGATCGTCGATATGCTGGACAAACGACTGTCCGTTGGGGCGGCATCGGCGCCAGAATCCTATCAGGAACGCATCACTTTTACCCAAAATCTTCTCGATCTGGAGAAGGTGCAAAGGCAGATAGTCGAAGCGCGCACGCAAATTGCATCGACGATTGGATTGCCGATTAGCGCGATTACTAACGCCAACCTCCGTTTTGATACTTTTGAGCGTATTTATTTTGATATCCCGACTGACGAGGTACGCCGCCATGCAATTCTGAATCGGGTCGATCTTGCAGGGGCACTCGCGGAATACGAGGCGAAGCAGGCAACGCTGCAATTGGAAATCGCCAAACAATATCCAGACATTTATATCGGACCCGGTTACACGTTCGATGCAGGAGAGCATAAATTCGTGTTGCCGGTTTTCGGCATGGCCTTACCCCTCTTCAATCAGAACCAGGGTCCAATTGCGGAAGCGATGGCGCAGCGCAAAGAAGTCGCCGCTCGCGTCAAAGCGTTGCAAGCCCAAGCTATTAATGACTCGGAGCGCAGCGTAGAGGCTTACCATGCCGCGTTGAAAAATCTGCACATCTCCGACTCCTTGTTGTCTTTCGAGAAGCGTCATTTGCAATCGTTACAAACGAGTTTTCGTACAGGGGAGACGAATCGGTTGACGTTGACATTGGCTCAGCGCGAAACCTATGTAAATACGCTTGTACATCTGGATGCTCTGGTACGAGTGCAAGATAGTATTGGCCAACTGGAAAACGCGATGCAGCTGCCGTTGTCGTTAGCCGATCTGCACGTTGTTCCCGAATAAATGAGAACCATAGTGAACTTGCGGCAAAAATCCTGGCGCCTCGTTTTATACATTCTGACGATCGGCCTGACGGTGATCGCCACCACGTATTACCAGAGCGGGCTGCCGGACATGGAAAAAGCTACACCAGTTCCGGCGGAGGGACCACAACGCGTGTCAATCGTGAATGGTTTGACTATTATTACTCTCGATACGGCGACCCAGGTGCAAAGCGGGCTGCGCGTCAAGTTGCTGTCGCCCATCAGCCACCGGACAGAAACGGTTGCCTATGGCACGGTTCTGGATTTGCAGTCTTTGTTCGATCTTCACGCCCGCTTCGTGTCAGCGCAAGCCGACGCCGATGTAGCCAAGGCCGCAGTTACCGCGTCGCGGCAGGAGTCTGAACGCAATCACATCCTGTATCAAGACAATCAAAATGTCTCTCTCAAAGCTTATCAGGCTGCACAGGCAGTTTACCTGGCCGATCAAACCAAAATGAATGTGGCCCAACGCATCAGCGAAAATATCCGAGGTGCGGCGCGACAGCAATTTGGCGAGCCGCTCGGACACTGGGTGCTCGATCCCCATTCGTCTCAGTTCGAGAGGTTATTAAACCGTCGGGAAGTATTGCTGCGAGTTAGCTTGCCTACCAGCGATCCC
>JBDSEJ010000146.1:0-2941 GCA_039920105.1 Candidatus Nitrotoga sp.
CCTCCGGTCTCGACAAGCTAATTCAGACTGTGCGTTGCAGCGGGTACCGTTTTTCATGCGACTAACAGGACGGGTTAAAACGTAGTTGTATCCATTCCGTCAATTGAATTTTTTACATCCTACCAGCATGGGGTTTCCCAACGTTTTGCACACCATAATAATGGCGCAGCGTCATTTTTTAAGGCTACACCATGTTTGATTTTTGGCGGCGCGCACTTTTTTTTCCATTTGCCTTTCTGCTTATTTCTCTGCTAGTTTGGGCAATAGCAGGCGCATTACTCGCAACCTTACTCTTTAGTATGTTTCTGCTGTTACATCTAGTTCTTCACTTGCGTCAACTTGAAGCACTTGATTTCTGGCTGGCCGATTCTGATAAACGCATGGTGCCTGATGGTCCGGGGTTATGGGAAGACGTTTTTACGCGGCTGAACAGGATGGTACGCAAACACCGAAAAGAACATGAGCAACGTGTCGCAGCGCTGCAGCACATGGAGCAGGCCACCTCCGCGCTGCCAGAAGGAGTGGCCATACTTGATGAAGCCTACCACATTGAATGGTGCAACCCGCTTTCAGAACATCATTTTAGCCTGGACAGCAAGCGAGACATCGGCCAGCAGATCACTTATCTGGCGCGTCAGCCAGAATTCGTGCAATACCTAGCCCTGCATGACTTTAGCGAACCTCTGGTTCTGAGCGATGCACGGCAAAATGGGCTGACGCTGTCAATAAAACTGATTCCCTACGGTGACAACAAGCGGCTATTGATCAGCCGCGACATAACTCATCTGGAACGCATTGAGACCATGCGCCGTGATTTTGTCGCTAACGTGTCGCATGAGTTACGCACACCGCTTACGGTAGTGAACGGTTTTGTTGAGACCTTGCATGACATGCCCAACCTTGAAAATAGCATGGCGCGCCGCGCGCTGCACCTGATGGGCGAACAAACACAACGCATGGAGCGGCTAGTAGACAATTTACTTACCCTGTCCAAGCTGGAAAACACGCTCAATGGCTTACAGGAAGAAACTGTGGATGTATCCGGACTTTTACGCACGCTGTATAAAGAAGCACAATCTTTAAGTGAGGGGAAACATACTCTGCAACTAGAACTAACGAGCAGTTGCGCTCTGCTTGGCAACGCCGATGAGTTACGCAGCGCCTTCGGCAACCTGATATCAAATGCTATCCATTACACCCCGCAGGGGGGGGAGGTTTTGGTGAGCTGGCACGAGCAGGGCGACTGGGTAATTTTCAGTGTGCAGGATAGCGGCATCGGCATAGCGCCACAACACATTCCGCGCCTGACAGAGCGTTTTTATCGGGTGGACCGCAGTCGCTCGCGAGAAACCGGAGGTACAGGTCTGGGACTGGCCATCGTCAAGCACATAGCTAGCCGACATCAAGCGCGGCTGGAAATTGCCAGCGAGGAAGGCAAGGGCAGTAAGTTCAGTATTGTATTTTCGGCCAGTCGACGCCTGCCTTCAAGAGCGGATGAAGCTACTACAGCATAATGACACCATTGAATGCCACGGCCTGATACTCAGCAATGCTTACTACATTTAGGCCAAGTTTTTAACGTACCATGCCATTGACTCTTCCAGACCTTGGGCAATGGAATGACTAGGTGTATAGCCCAAGAAAGACTGGGCTTTTGAAATATCCGCTTGAGAATGGCGCACATCACCTGCACGAAAATCACGGTAAACTGGTTTAAATTCTTTTAAATGTGGAAAGTGCGGCAGTAACAGTATTCGGCACTGATCAAAGAGGTTATTGAGTGTAGTTCTATCCCCGACAGCAACATTGTAAACTTGGTTGGTGGAAGCGATATCTTCCACCGTTGCTGCAAGAAGGTTAGCTTGCACGGCGTTATCGATGTAACAGAAGTCGCGGCTTGTTTCTCCATCACCATTGATATGAACAGGCTTATTCTGGATCATACTGGCCACCCACTTCGGGATTACTGCTGCGTATGCACCATTAGGATCCTGGCGACGTCCAAAGATATTGAAATAGCTGAAACCAATTGTGTGGAATCCATAACATTGACTAAACACATCGGCATAAAGCTCGTTTACATACTTTGTCACTGCATAAGGAGACAGTGGCTTGCCTATTAAACCCTCAACCTTGGGCAACCCTGGGTGATCACCATAAGTTGAACTGGAAGCCGCATAGACAAAACGCTTTACCGCTGCATCGCGCGCCGCCACCAGCATATTGAGAAATCCGGAAATATTATTTTCGTTCGTAAGAATGGGATCCTCCAGCGAGCGTGGCACCGAACCAAGCGCCGCCTGATGCAGAACATAATCTACACCTGACACCGCCTCTCGACAAACACTTAAGTCTCGAATATCCCCCTCAATAATACGAAACCGAGCCCATTGCTGCTGCGTAACACAATGCTGTACCTCATTCAGATTTTCTCTATGACCAGTAGAAAAGTTATCCAAGCCTATAACATCCTGATCGAGCCTGAGAAGCGTCTCCACCAAGTTGCTGCCAATAAACCCAGCCGCACCAGTAACCAGCCAAACGCGGGCTTCCTGCGGGAGGCATTGCTTAAGAATTTTAAAAGCGGTCATAATTATTTCCTCACAAATACCAAAATACTATACGTCTCAACTGCCATCGGATTACACGCGAGTTTGTCACCAGTCTATGCAAATTATTTGTGATTAAACTTGAGGAACTTGGAACAATCTTAAATCGCTGGCAAGGCGCCTTGACAGGAACTACACTTGCCGAATTCTACCTTACTCAGCTTCTTTTCACATCCAATCCAAGCTTAAGAGAGGTAGATTCAAGCTTGCCTATCCGGTTAGCTCCCAACGCCACTATATGTAGTGGGATGCTTCCATTCGCCGGAGTAAAGATCCTCGTAAGTTAGGGCGCAGGCATGGCGTGCAATGCCCAATAGGGATCGGAAGGTATT
>JBDSEJ010000147.1:0-10427 GCA_039920105.1 Candidatus Nitrotoga sp.
ATGCCAGGCGCACCAGCGGGTGGCGCAGGTTAATCTGCTCATTCTAGCGCTGGCGAAACAGCTCGCCACTATCGGCTACTATTGGTTTGGGTCCCATCGAAATACCTCGTTAAAATTTGCAAGAAAATTGCATTGTTCAAAGTCTCAGGCTGCAATTCGGAGGACGTAATAATCAGATAATCTTAAATTAAATAAATAAGTTGAGAATTGTTCAGAGCGGACTATCGAATGATTCCGTAATTAGCGCACGTATCCTTCGCGTTCTAGTTTGAGCAAAATTTTCTGTACGGCCTCTTCCACGGTAATATCAGTGGTGTCAATTACTAATTCTGGTTTTTCCGGAGTCTCATAGGGATCACTGATGCCGGTGAACTCCTTAACTATGCCAGCACGGGCTTTAGCGTAAAGTCCTTTGCGATCACGACCTTCGCATACATGCAGCGGTGTGGCCACATGAATTTCAAAAAAACCGCCCAATGGTTCTATCATGATACGTACGTCTCGGCGTGTGGCGTGATAGGGCGCAATCGGTGCGCAAATAGCAATGCCGCGGTTCTTGGTGATTTCGGAAGCTACAAAACCGATTCTCCGTACGTTAATATCGCGATGCTCACGTGAGAAGCCCAGCTCGCTGGAAAGGTGTTTGCGCATGATATCTCCATCCAGCAACGTAACTTTCCTACCGCCCATTTCAAGCAGCTTTGTCAATAGCACTTTGGCCAAAGTTGATTTTCCAGCGCCAGATAAGCCTGTAAAAAATATGGTAAGACCCTGTTTATCGCGGGCTGGATAAGCTATGCGTAACTCATTTAGTACTTCCGGGTAAGAAAACCACTCAGGAATTTTTAGCCCTTCCGATAAGCGACGTTTCAATTCCGTATCGGTCAAGCTGATGCTAAATACACCTTCAGGCACATCTTCCAGTGGTAAATATTGTGCGCATTCTTCTACGTAAACCATGCGTGGGAATGGAATTAATTCTATGCCTACAGCGTTGCGCTTAGCTGCATTTGCGGGCAAACAGTATTCTTGGAACAAATCCATGCCGCGCCGATTACCAACATCTTCCGTATGTTCGCCGCCAACAATTAAATATGTGCAGCCATAATTGCGTTGCACTATGGCTTTCCAAAAAATTTCACGTAAGCCTGCACCGCGAGGGTAAAGTGGAAGTAATGAAATGGCAGTGGTCGCGGAAGCAAAACGCGGCATGATGGCTTGATAGCAGCGTATCAAGGTGAAGTAACCGGGATGATCGGGTTCTGCATCGCCAATAACAGGGTGGATTAGCAAATTGGCTTCATAGGCCATGGCGGATCGTAACGTAAACTCATATTGAGCACGATGTAATGGTTGGTGTGCCTGAAAAGCAATGATGCGGCGCCAGCCACGCCGCGTGAAAGATTTGCGCAACTCTTCTGGAGTAAGATGAAGTGTCGGGTAGTCGTGGCGCAAGGGCAAGGATAACCCCTCAAGACGCCCAGCAACAGCATACTGGCCATTTTGCTGTAAAAGCTGGGCAACACCGGGGTGAGCGGGGTCATCAGAGTTGAAAAGAGCTTGTGCTTCCACTGCTCTGTCAGGCTGCCAAAGTTCTTCCACTGTAATCACGGCCAACATGAAACCTTCAGGATCGCGCAACGCAAGACAGCTTCCAGGTGCAAGTTGTTGGGCAACTGAATGTGGAATATCCAGAGTTATGGGCATAGGCCAAAACGTGCCATCAACAAGACTCATGTCATTCAGAACGCTGTCGTAGTCTGCCCGATTCATGAAACCACGTAATGGAGAGTATCCCCCGTTAAGGAGCAATTCCAAGTCTGATAATTGTTTCTGGTTCAAATCTAATGATGGAAAGTGTATGGCTTCGCAACATAGGGTTTCTACACGCTCTTGGTCACTATTGAGATTGACCAAGTCTCCACCATATGGTGTGATTAACTTGTCTATTGCGTTAGGCATTGTGACTGAATGTTGTGTTGAATATTTGATTGAACCGTCCGAATTGATTTTCTTCCATCCGATTAATGCCGGCTGCACTTTTTCTTCCTCCACCCGTTTCAAATTGCTCGCATACTATATCGGCCCCATTTCTTGTAGTTAATGGCGCGCGCACGCTAACCACGAATCCTCCATTTGTATGTTTAGTCAATATGGCATGGGCTTTAGAAGGGAATCTATTTGCCAAAAGATTTCCGAATACTCCGGAGATACGCCGACTCCATGGCGCATCGGGAAGAATATAAATAGACCCTCCGGCACTTTCCACTTCTGGTTTCGTTTTTTGGGCTAGTGCAATGTCTTCAATGTAGCCATTTTTTAAGGTTTCAAAGACCGGTTCTTCATTTATAAAGGTAAATGGGTCGCGATGATGGTGTATGACTTGATAAAGTTCGGCTGGATGAAAATATAAATCTTGCAATGATTCTCCATAAGCATTGTAATTGATGCACTCCCCTAATTCTCGTAGTGCATCTAGCTGGCCAGAGTTAAGTTGCAGAGTCTTTGATGTGTGAATGGCGCATTCATGCATATTATCCCCAAATGCAGCTACAACCGCCCAGATTACAAACTGTCCATTAAGGTGATTGTTAACCAGTAAACTAGTACAGATGTTGGGGCAGGTATCAATAAAAGTGGATAGTTGAGGATGAGCGGGAATGTCGCCAGGGGTATGATGATCAAAATATCGCACTTTCGCTCCGCGATTTAGTGCTAGGAGTAAAGCCTCTCGATTTTTGCTCATGGCAATATCCAAAACCGTAATTTGGTCGCCGACTTCTGCCTGGACTTGTGCAAGCAATGAAATGTCCCGTTTTACACCCGTAATGAGAATGCTTTTAGCTGGGTGGGCGAGACGCAGTTGATGCAAGGCGCAAATACCGTCCGCATCACCGTTAAATATATCGTAAATTGTCACGATGCTCTCTATCGTTAATTTTTATCTATGAGACAAATAGAGAGAAAATAGGTTGGTGGTCTTCATTCAACATGCATTCACTATTTGTTAATCACGCGAATTTTTGGAATGCCTAGGTTAAGTGGAAGTTAACTTATTTTGCACTAGAAAAGGTTTTGAAAGTGCGGGACCTTTCTCGAAATAGCTTTTGATTCCATTGAGAATTGCGCGCGCCATTTTTTCCTGATAGCTCTTGTCATTCAAGCGAAGCTCTTCGCTGGGATTGCTGATGAAAGCGGTTTCAATCAATATCGAAGGAATGTCCGGTGATTTCAGCACGGCGAAACCTGCTTGCTGAACTGAATTACCATGTAATTTATTAATACTACCCATTTCCCCTAGCACATGCTTGGCTAGTTTCATGCTGTCATTAATGGTGGCTGTTTGCGAAAGATCAAGCAAGGTGCGCGCGAGATAGGGGTCTTTTACTGCGAGATTAACGCCGCCAATTAAATCAGCTTCGTTTTCCTTTTTTGCTAGCCAGCGTGCGCTGGCGCTAGTAGCACCTCGTTCGGACAGGGCAAACACAGAGGAGCCGCTTGCATTTGGTTTAAATGAAGCATCGGCATGAATAGAGATGAATAAGTCCGCGCGCACCTGGCGCGCTTTCTGAACACGTCCGTTCAGTGAAATGAAATAATCGCCGTCGCGAATTAATACGCCACGCAAGTCCGTGGTCTCATCCATCAGTTCCTTTAGTTTGCGTGCGATTGCCAGCGTGACGTCTTTTTCGTAGGAATCACTATATCCTATTGCGCCCGGGTCTTCGCCGCCATGTCCGGCATCGATAGCAATGATAAGCATGCGTGCGTTTTTCTCAGGTCGGAGACGTGATGTAGATTTATTTGATTTGATTGCCGATTGTTGAATTGTTTGCGTACTTGCTATTTTATTCTTGGATTCAGTTGCTTGAGGTAACTTACTTGCTGTGGTGGTGACAGGTTTAATTGTCCGATTTACTTGTTCCTCCTGCAATAGCGCCATCATAGGATCAATGGGAATGGTGGGGTAGATATCAAGAACTAAGCGGTGGCTAAATTTTGCTACCGGCTTAAGGTTGAATAATTGCGGTTTGACTAGGGACTTAAGGTCAAACACCAAGCGCGATATGCCGGGTTTGAAGCGGGCCACGCGTACACTCTTTATGTAAGGATCGTCGCTGCGGATCTTATCAACAAGCTCATTTAGAGGGCCGTTTGTTTCGACATCTTTCAGATCAATAACCAGTCGATCTGGGTTCTTAAGAAGAAAATGTTCATAGCGGATCGGTTTGGCTGATTCGAGCGTTAGACGAGTGTATTCAAGTGCCGGCCAAACTCTGGCAGAACTAATGGCAATAGCTGCCTGCGCGTGGGAGAGCCACAACAAAAAGCTAAGTAAGGCTAACTTTGCAGCGTTTTTAAACATTCCCTGCCAGTCTGTGAAATTGCTCGAACTTCAATAATGCGACCATTATTACATCCTGTTTCATTAGAAAGTATTTCGAGTGTGATTTCCATGTCAGCTTCTGGCACAAGGCCTTGCGCTTTTTCTGGCCACTCAACTAGACAGACGTTTTGCCCGTCAAATTCATCTCGGAAGCCGGTTGCATCCCATTCGTCAGCGTCACGGAAGCGGTAGAGATCAAAGTGGCATAAGTGTAACCCACCAGCTTGGTACAGCTCAAGCAACGTATAGGTTGGGCTTTTTACCCGTCCAATGTAGCCCATCGCATGCAACAGTGCACGTACCAGTGTGGTTTTACCGGCACCTAAGTCGCCGTGCAGATAAATCACCATGCCGGGCTTTATTCCCGAAGCTATTCGTGCCGCAAAAGCAATGGTAGCGACTTCATCTGTTAGCTGCAAACTTATTCGGCTATTATTATGATTTTGCATATCGAGACACCTCAAATTTTGGATTACACCGCACTGGCCATAAAAATAAAAGAGTGGGGTAGGGAGCTTGGCTTTCAGGCAGTAGGTATAGCTGATATCAATCTTCATGATGCCGAGGAGCGCTTGCTTGAATGGCTCGCTCAAGGCTTCCATGGCGAGATGAATTATATGGCAAAACATGGTGCTAAACGTAGCCGTCCGGCGGAATTAATCCCAGGCACACTGCGAGTCATCTCCGTACGTATGGACTACTATCCGCCTAGTGCGAAAGACAGCTGGGAAGTCATAGAGGATGGTAGCCGTGCTTTCATTTCAAGATATGCCATGGGACGCGATTACCACAAAGTTTTACGCAACCGTCTGGAAAAATTGGCAGAAAAAATTCGTACTAAAGTGGGAAGTTTCAAATGTCGTGTATTCACCGACAGCGCACCAGTGATGGAAGTAGAGTTGGCGCAAAAAGCCCGGTTGGGCTGGCGTGGCAAACACACCTTACTGTTATCGCGTGAACATGGGTCGTGGTTTTTTCTGGGCGAGCTTTATACCGATTTGCCTCTTCCTGTAGATAAGTCGGAGCCGGAACATTGTGGTACTTGCATGGCGTGTATTAAAGTTTGTCCGACGCAGGCTATTATTGCACCATATAAGCTGGATGCACGACGTTGCATTTCCTATCTGACCATCGAACTTAAAAGTAGTATTCCTGTTGAGTTACGCCCGCTGATTGGTAACCGTATTTATGGCTGCGATGATTGTCAATTGGTGTGTCCATGGAATCGTTTTGCGCACAAAAGTCTTGAATCGGATTTCGCTGTAAGGCACAAGCTGGATGATATTGCATTAACCGAATTATTTGGATGGAACGAGGAAACGTTCAATCAGAAATTTTATGGCAGTGCTATTTATCGCATCGGCCATGAGCAATGGCTGCGCAACATTGCTGTGGCACTGGGTAATGCGCCCAGCAGTATTGAAGTTCTGGCCGCGTTGCAGTCCCGTGCTCAGGACGCGTCTCCATTAGTGCGCGAACATGTGGCATGGGCTCTGGAACGGCATAGATGCTGATCACTGGTTAAGCCATGCTCTTCGTATTAAGACTGTTTGACCGCCCGAAAAATTCGTTTTCCAGCGGTCAGACCGATGAGGACAGTTGCACCAGCTATAATTCCAGTCAGGACATTTAGCAGCGCAGATATCACCATATTAACTATCGAATTGATAATGTCGCTGTTGCTAGCTGCCCAATTGTGGATCAGTTCAGATGTGCCAAAAATACCATGGATGAGAATACCTCCGCCAACCATGAACATGGCAACCGTGCCAACGATGGACAAGGTCTTCATCAGGTAAGGGGCAATTCTCAAAATAGCGCTTCCTATGCAACGCTGCGTTTTGCGAATTAAACTGTCACCTTTTTTTTGACTAAGAAAAATCCCACCATCGTCCAGCTTAACTATTCCAGCCACCAAGCCGTAGACACCGACAGTCATGATGATGGCTATTGTCGTTAATACAGCAACTTGTTTCCAAAACGATTCCGTCGCAACCGTTCCTAGTGTAATTACAATAATTTCAGCAGATAAGATAAAGTCAGTACGGATTGCTCCTTTAATCTTGTCTTTCTCGAAATGGGCCATATCGACGCCACGATTGGCGAGTGCCGCCACATGCTCAATGCGATGTGCATCGATTTCTGTTTTGCTCTGCATAAACTTATGGGCAATTTTTTCAAATCCTTCATAACAAAGGAATGCTCCACCTAACATTAATAATGGTGTCACTGCCCATGGGATAAAGATGCTAATAGCAATTGCAGTAGGTACCAAAATGAATTTGTTCTTAAGTGATCCGATTGCAACCGCACAGACAACGGGTAATTCGCGGTCTGCAGTGACACCTGACACTTGTTGAGCGTTTAGCGCCAGATCATCCCCGAGGACCCCTGCAGTTTTTTTAGCTGCGACTTTGCTCAATACAGCAACATCGTCCAGAATGGATGCGATGTCATCGATTAGGGTTAAAAGGCTGGTTCCCGCCATGTTAAAAATCCCTGTTTAATTGAGTGATGCATAGCCTCTTGCAGGTTTTAGACACGTTTTCAAATTTTGAAGCAAGATTTAGTAAGCCCGCTTTATGTTTAATGATTGGGTTGATAATACGAAACATGAGCGTTACCTTACTTTAAGTTTGATGGCGGATTTATCACCCATAAAAAATTCGGTAACGCTCACTTTTACAAGTGCATTTTCAGATCAAAACTAGACTTGTTCAAATTACCATGCTTGCCTTTGCAAGCTGTTGAATTGATTTAACAGGTCATTTCGTAATCTAGGAATTAAAGTTGGACCGATGGCTATGTATTAAATCGCTTATTGGGACAACACGAATGTCACCAGCTTCTCGATATTTTCATCGGATACCCGAGGAGAGTTTGGTGGCATTGCAATTCCACCGGTTATATCAGTCCAATTGCCTTTTCCTCCCATCTTAACCTTTGTAAACAGACGCGCCCTGGCATCAGGATCACCTTTGTAGCGTTTGCTTACGTCGCGCCACGCAGGGCCAACCAACTTGGTTTCGATCCTGTGGCATACTAAACAGCCGCTCTTATTAGCCAAGGCTAGTCCTTCCTCACGGTTCAGCAACTCGCCTTTTATTTCGTTATTTGTCGTAAGTGGTTTTGCTGACTTTTCCGAAGATAATGGTTTCGGGGCAGAAGATGCTAGGGCTACCTTTTTCGGGGCCTTTTCCATTTTGGGCTTAACTATCGGTTGTTCGGCAATCATAGGTGAACTTTGTTCTATGTTCGTAACAATTTTACGGCTAGACAATTCGTCTTTGATGACTTCATTCGTCTTGGGTTGTTTACTTGCCTCTGCAGAAGTAGTTGGAGTAGCGTCCGTTGGTGCTGACAATGTCATTTCCGATACTTGATCCTTCGCGGGGGGGGCTTTTAACTGATCAGAGGCAACGGTAGTGTTGTTCTCAACTAAAGGTGGCGATGCCGGAGTTACTAAGGACTCTTGTTCGCTCTTATCTCCGCACGCCGATAGTATTAGTACGGCAATAGCAATAACAAATCTTGGTTTTTTCATAATCCACCTCATAATTGTTGATGTATTCATTTTTTGCTTTTTGGAGATGCGTCCGATTGCAGCTAATCGGCTGCAAGGTTGACACTTCCACATCTTAAAAACTCAGTTCTCGATTGAGAGAAAAAACGCTCCCGCTAATAGGCATAAGCGTATTTGAATACTAATAAATAATCATTATTAAATGATCAAAAATCAGTTAATAATATATCTTCCTAACTCAATCATCTGTGCGGTATCACACGAAGTTTCTTTGATTACGGCGCACCGGATGCTGAGGAAGTTCAGACAAACGATTGGGCATCGGGACAGACTTAATCGCCTGGAAAATATGATCGAAATAAATGACATACTGGTTTGCTGGCGCCATTCGAAAGGGGAGCGTGGGCATGGTGCGGTAGGTAAGACGCCGATTTTACTAGCAGTGACAAACCGGGGGAAAGCTGTTTACGTGGCGATGGAGGCGGTTGTATAGGTCTCTAAAAGGACGGAAAGTGCAATTGCCAGGTGCCTCAATCTCGCAGAACTGGTCAGGAGCGATGCGCTGGCCAGCCTGTCGTCACTGGTAGAAACCCAGCACTCTATGATACTGGTAATGCCTGAGGGCAAGGCGGGTGAATGGTTGCCTTGGGTGCATGTCACCATCGGCAAATTCAAATCTTCCTGTTGGGAACGTATCCTAGGGTGTCAAGTATATATTGTCAGGCGTATCTGAATGAATTTTTTATCTCTTCAATCGACGTCTGGTTGAGCATTATTGCTATGTGTTGTCTGGAAAGACGTCAGCATTTAATCTGGAATTGAAAAATTCGCACCAATGCTAACAACTTATTTAGATATTGTAGTAAACAATTGCTGTTAACATTATTCAGACGAATAGTAATCTGTAGCGTAAGATATTTCACTTAGGGTGGACAATTTAAACAGTTTTATCAGTATTCTTTTGATGGGGAGAGCATCATGCGTATTTTGCTATTATTCTTGGTTTTTCTTTCCACTCTGGCTTTAAGCGGCTGTGGCTACAACACACTGCAATCCACGGATGAACAAATCAAGGCAAGCTGGGCTGAAGTGCTAAACCAATATCAGCGTCGCGCCGACTTGATACCTAACCTGGTTAACACAGTTAAAGGTTTTGCCGCACAAGAGCAAGCAGTGTTACTGGGTGTAACCAATGCACGGGCCAAGGTCGGCAGCATCCAAGCTACACCGGAGCTCATTAATGACGAACAAGCTTTCGCCAAATTTCAAGCTGCCCAAAGTGAACTGACCTCGGCATTAAGCCGCTTACTGGTAGTAAGCGAGAATTATCCGCAATTGAAATCTGACGCCAACTTTCGCGATTTGCAAGCGCAGCTTGAGGGCACGGAAAATCGTATTACGGTGGCGCGTAATCGGTACATAAAGACGGTACAGGAATACAATGTTGTTGTGCGCTCTTTCCCAAGCAACTTAACCGCTATGATCTTCGGGCACAAGGTGAAACCGACGTTTACAGTGGAAAATGAGAAAGAAATCTCCAAGCCGCCAACAGTTGATTTCAGTGCGCCTGGTCAGTTATCACCTGTTAAATGACATGATGCGTATATGGGCGCCTGCTCTGCTGCTAGCATTGGTTTGGTTAGGTGGTTTTGCGCATGCCGAAGTAGTGGTGCCGTCACTTAGCGCGCGCGTAATTGATTTAACCAGTACTCTTGAAGCCGCCCAAAAGCAACAACTTGAATTACGTCTTGCCGAATTTGAATCGAAAAAGGGTGTGCAAATTGCCTTGTTGCTTATTCCAACTACTCAACCGGAAACTATCGAACAATACGGTATCAGGGTTGTTGAAGCTTGGAAACTTGGGCGCAAGGGGGTTGATGATGGCGTATTGCTGCTTATTGCCAAGGATGATCGTACATTACGAATCGAAGTCGGCTACGGTTTGGAGGGTGCGCTACCAGATGCTGTTGCGAAACGTATTATTGCCGAGACTATAACGCCTTACTTCAAGCGCGGAAATTATTATGAAGGTATCGCAACGGGGATTGAACAACTGTTTGCAGTAATTGAAGGCGAACAGTTACCACCTCCACGTGAGCGCGGTGCATTATCAGGTAATTTTCAAAATCTGGAGTCGTTGTTGTTTATTGGTTTTATGCTGGTAATTGTGGTGGGCGGTGCATTGCGCAAATTTTTAGGACGGTTGCCCGCAGCAATTGTCGTTGGTATTGCTACTGCTGTGCTCGCCTGGTTTATCATCGCGCCTATTTTAATAGCAGGAATTGTGGGTATTGTCGCGTTTGTTTTTACTTTGGTCGGTGGTGGACGAGGCACTCTGGGAGGCGGTAGTTTCGGCCAAGGAGGGTTTGGCGGGGGGGGATTTGGAGGCGGCGGCGGTGGTTTCGGCGGCGGTGGCGCATCGGGACGATGGTGAATGGCTATTCAGCGCACCTTTAAGCATTTAATTACTGGCAGCATGGCAGTGAGGGCTGCGTTCCCTCCGCATTCGCTGCACGC
>JBDSEJ010000148.1:0-2595 GCA_039920105.1 Candidatus Nitrotoga sp.
ATGCCAGTCACGACCGTTCCATAGCACGAAACGTTCAGACAAATTTCTCGCCGCAATTGCTTGCACCGCTGCCAGTCCCCCCAAGAAAAATATATGCTAAAAATATCTAACCGAACAGTATTGAGACTTAACCCATATAAATTAATGGATAATCTGGCTTAAACACTCCCGCCAGAATTTAAAAAGGTCCGAATCGGAATGACTGAAACCAAGATTATCGTGCTCGACGACGGTCCAACCGGCTCGCAGACGGTGCACTCCTGCCTGCTGCTGACTCGTTGGGATCAGGACACGTTGCGTGCCGCGTTGCTGGATGACGCGCCGCTCTTTTTTGTGCTCACCAACACCCGTGGTATGGATGCGCTGCGTGCTGCCACGGTGACGCGCGAAGTTTGCCTCAACCTCAAGCTAACCTTGACCAACCTCGCCGCGCAAGGGCGGCATTTCAATCCTATTTTCATCAGCCGTCTCGACTCCACGCTGCGCGGTCATTACCCGGTGGAAACCGATGTAATGAACGAAGAGTTGGGTGGCGCTACAGGTTTCGATGCGCACTTCCTGATTCCGGCCTTTTTTGAAGGCGGGCGTTTTACCCGCGACTGTATCCACTACCTGATGGCCGATGGCGTTGCCACACCGGTACACCAGACCGAATTCGCGCGCGACTCGGTATTCGGCTATTCCACAAGTTACCTGCCAGATTATGTCGAGGAAAAAACCGCCGGACGCATTAAAGCGAATCAGGTCGAGCGTTTTCTGCTCACCCAAATACGCGGTGACGTTTCGGCTCGCCTGATGGGACTCCACGACAACGTTTGCTGTGTAGTAGATGCGGAAACCCAAGCTGACCTAAATCACTTTGCCGCTCAATTAAAAACTGCCATCGCCAGCGGCAAACGCTTCCTGTTCCGCTCTGCTGCCAGCCTGCTTGCCGCGCTGGCGCAACTACCGCCTCTGCCTGTGGCTGCCAGCGCCATGCGCCAGTACGTGCGCAACGGCAAATCCGGTGCGGTGATCGTCGGCTCGCATGTCAAGAAGACCACGGCGCAACTGAATAAGCTATTGAAAGAACCAGGCATCGTTGCCATCGAGGTGGACGTGGATCACATCGCCACGGAACAGTCCGCTTTATTGCAGGAAGTATTGCATCAAGCCACGCTTGCCCACACTGCCGGTACAACACCTGTGATCTATACCAGCCGCACAGAACGCGGCTTTACCGACAAAGCCGCGCGTCTGGCATTTGGCGAACACGTTTCCGCGTTCCTGATGGACGTGGTACGAGGCCTGCCAACCACACTGGGCTTTCTCATCAGCAAAGGCGGCAGCACTTCGAACGGCGTGCTGTCCAATGGACTTGCGCTCAAGGCTTCGCGGGTACTCGGGCAAATTCTGCCGGGCTGCTCAGTTGTGCGCTGTCCGTCCGATCACCCGCGCTACGCCGAGATGCTGGTGGTGATTTTTCCCGGCAATGTCGGTGACGATAATGCACTGGCCTTGGCCTATCGCCACTTGACTGGGATAAGATAATCACATTGGGACTCCTCTCCTGTGCAAACATTACGTTTTTGGCTTGTGGGTCGGAAAAAATGCGATGTAAAATAGTTACCCGCGCATGCATGGCGTGCTCCCCTTCACAGCTTGGCCATTACAAAAAGAGACAGTAAGCCTGACATTCACATGCCGTTTTAGAGTGGAAGTCACGTTATAATTTATTGAAATTATGTGGATATTTTAGGGGGCACTTCATTAGTCAGACTGCTTCGAGCGTCGTCAGTCACTACGCCCTGCTCTGAATCCTTCATTCGCGCGGCTGAATATTCTGGCAAATCAGGAAACATTTATAATGCATTATTATTTCATAACAGGAACTTCTTCTGGTTTGGGCAAGGCCATTGCAGAGGCATTGTTGCAACGCGAAAATGTATTTGTATATGGAATTTCACGAACATCTTTACTCTCTCATGCGCACTACAAACATGTGTTTGCAGACTTGAGTAATCCCTCTCAACTGCCATCCATTATTGAATTGTTTGAAGCGTCATTCACCAATCAGGATTCCTTATATCTGATTAATAATGCTGGCATGATTGATCCAATCAGGTATCTTGGAGACTTTACAGCGGAAGAGATTTTATTGCTTATGCACGTAAATCTCATAAGCCCAATTCAATTAATGAATGCTTTTTTGAAAATTCCACAGGGAGTAAAAAGGAGAATCGTTATAAATGTATCTTCAGGCGCTGCATCAAAAGTAACCGATGGTTGGTCTTTATATGGTTCGTCAAAGGCAGCCCTTGACCACGCATCTCTTCATGCCGCTAAAGAGATGGAGCTAAATGGTAAGGCAAATATTCATATTTTTTCAGTAGCCCCCGGAGTTATAGATACGCTTATGCAAGCGAAAATTAGAGCTGTTTCAAAACATTCATTCTCTATGGTAGATCGATTTATAGATTTACATGAAACCAATGCATTGGATACTCCTGAACAAGTCGCACAAAAATATTTGAAAATACTAGATGCACCTCAAGATTTCCAAAAAGTTGTTTTTTCTGCACGAGGAATTTAACAATCCTTCAACCTAAATCATTT
>JBDSEJ010000149.1:0-1612 GCA_039920105.1 Candidatus Nitrotoga sp.
TTTGATGATATCCTCCACTACTTTTTTGGCATCGCCAAAAACCATCATGGTTTTGTCTAAATAGAACAAATCATTGTCCAGTCCAGCGTAGCCGACAGCCATGCTGCGCTTGACTACCAGAATAGTACGCGCCTTATGCGCATCAATGATCGGCATGCCATAAATAGGGCAGTTCGGGTCGGTCTTGGCTGCAGGGTTTACCACGTCGTTGGCACCAATGACCAACACCACATCAGTATCAGCAAATTCGTTATTGATCTAGTCCATTTCAAGTACTTGATCATAAGGTACTTCGGCTTCAGCCAACAATACGTTCATATGCCCCGGCATACGTCCAGCCACAGGGTGGATGGCATAACGCACTTTGACGCCCTTTTCGATTAAATGGTTTGCCATTTCGTTGATAGCATGTTGAGCCCTTGCAACTGCCAGACCATAGCCCGGCACGATAATGACACTATCCGCATTGCCCATCAGGAACGCAGCATCATCAGCACTACCGCTACGAACTGGCCGTTGTTCGACCTTGCCAGCCTCTCCCACTGCAGTTTCGCCACCAAAGCCACCGAGAATCACATTGAAGAAGGAGCGGTTCATTGCCTTGCACATAATATAAGAGAGAATCGCGCCAGAGCTGCCCACTAACGAACCGGCAATAATCAGCATATTATTATTTAGGGTAAAGCCAATGCCCGCAGCCGCCCAACCCGAATAGGAGTTAAGCATGGATACGACTACTGGCATGTCTGCCCCGCCAATCGGCATAATTAGCAGTACTCCCAACAACAGCGCTAAAGCAATCATGATCAGAAATGGCGTCCAGCTTTCCGTAAAGATGAACATGATGCCGAAGGCGATCATCACAACACCCAAAAACAGGTTAAACCAGTGTTGTCCAGAAAAATGCAGCGGCTTGCTACCGAGCTTGCCTGACAGCTTTCCGAAAGCGATGATGGAGCCGGTGAAGGTAATCGCACCAACAAACGTGCCGATGAACAACTCAATCAGGTTGCTGGCATGCAGCGGTGAAATTCCATAGGCGACTGGATTATAAAACGCGGACATGGCTACCAGCACCGCCGCCAGACCAACCAATGAGTGCATTGCCGCCACCAATTCCGGCATGGCAGTCATTTGAATGCGCCGGGCGACCACCGCACCTATCGCTCCGCCCACGATGATAGCCAGCACAATATAAATCAGGTTCTGAGTAATCGTCAGTGTGGTGAGAACCGCAATGGCCATACCTATCATGCCAAACATATTTCCGCGCCGTGCGGATATTGGGGAACTCAAGCCTTTCAACGCCAAGATGAACAAAACCGCGGCGATCAGATAGGCTAATGCAACAAAATTGGCCGACATAATTTTTCCTTGATTATTTTTTTTGTAACTGCTTTATCTTACAAGTCACGTGAAGCGTAGTAATGCCCCTACACAAAATGTAGGGAGCGATTCACAAACTAGTGACTAATGTCGTTCAGCATTACTTTTACTTCGCGTCTGTACATGGACGCTCTGGCTTATTTACTTTTCTTTTTGAACATGCTGAGCATGCGCTGCGTTACCAGGAAACCACCAAATACGTTAACTGCCGCCAGCATAACTGCTA
>JBDSEJ010000150.1:0-9164 GCA_039920105.1 Candidatus Nitrotoga sp.
GCATTGATGCTCTTGAAGATCACTTGGTTGAGGCGCTACGAACAATGGAAAATGATACTGAGCGTGTCGCCAGCATTACTCGGTGGCCTTGGATAATTAATTCTGTTTCTAATGCGATTTAGAATAAGAGTGTGTCCGGCGGTCGCACACATTTTGACGAATAGAGTGGCGTGTTGCAGATAGTCAACTACAAAATGTATCTGCGCTAGTTTAAAATTTCAGCTGGTTTAATAGCTGCAAATGGTTATATCGATGTCGCACAGAACATGCAATTATCAGGATGGTTCAACGTGGATTTGAAATACGAGCTAACTTGGTCAGCATGCAACTATAATTGTCCGGTACTCTTACATGGCTAGTGTGGAGCACGAGGCGCTAATTTACAGCCTTTGTGTAGAATGAAACAAAAGTTTAGACTATGAAAATGCCTTGGAAATGCGGCTAATAGCATTCCTTAAATTTTCCATTGAGGTGGCGAAAGACAGACGAATGTAACCCTCACTACCGAAAGCCGAGCCAGGCACTACGGCTACACCAGTTTGCTCCAGCAAGTATTCTGACAGGGCTACGTCGGTAGCTTCTTTGATGAAGCCCTTCTGGTGCAAAGTTGTAATAACCGGACGTACGTCGGGGAAAGCATAGAACGCTCCTCCACTCAATATGCATTTGACACCGGGAATTTTGTTCAACTCATCCACTACGAATAGATGTCGCTCGCGGAATGCTTTTAGCATCGGTGCAATGCAGCCTTGATCCCCGTTCAAGGCTGCTTCTGCTGCAACTTGCGATATCGAAGTTGGATTAGAGGTGCTTTGTGATTGCACATTTTCCATTGCTGTAATGATGTGCTCCGGTCCTGCGGCATAACCAATACGCCAGCCTGTCATTGCATAAGATTTAGATACGCCATTCAAGACCATAGTGCGTGAATAAAGATCGGGGCATGCATTCAGAATGTTGACGAATTTTTCGTCCCGTAACGCAATGTGCTCATACATATCATCGGTGGCTATCAGTATCTGTGGATGTTTGCGCAGAACTTCGCCCAGCGCTTGTAACTCTTTGAGGCTATAAACAGCACCGGATGGATTACTTGGGCTATTAATTACGACTATTTTTGTTCTAGTTGTTATAGCCGCAGTTAATTGTGCGGCGCTCATTTTAAAGTCTTGTTCGATTCCTGCCTGCACGATTACCGGTTTGCCTTCTGCGATGAGCACGATATCCGGATAGGATACCCAATAAGGTGCAGGGATAATTACCTCATCGCCGGGATCGATCAAGGCAAGTGCAAGGTTAAAAAAGCTTTGCTTGCCTCCGCATGAAACTAAGATCTGTTTCGTTGTGTAATCCAGCCCATTGTCGCGTTTAAACTTGGCGGCGATAGCCTGCTTCAGAGAGGGAGTGCCCCCCACCGCGGTGTATTTGGTAAACCCATTGTTGATTGCTGCTATAGCTGCATCTTTTATATGTTGAGGAGTATCGAAATCTGGTTCGCCTGCACCCAAGCCGATTATGTCCTTTCCTTCCGCCTTCAGTTTGGAAGCTCGCGCGGTAACAGCGAGAGTGGGGGAAGGTTTGATTGCTTGTACGCGCTTCGATAATTCCAAGATTGTATCCTTAATGGTTCAGAGTAAACTGTAGCGTATATTAAATTTTTTAATTCAAATTTGGCTGAAATTATACCGTGATTAAGACTTTTCCTAATAGCCCATATTTTTTGCATCAGCCTTTTGAGCCAGCGGGCGATCAGCCCACTGCGATTGCGCAATTGGTTGAGGGGATAAATGAGGGGTTATCGTTTCAAACGCTACTTGGTGTGACGGGTTCCGGTAAAACATTCACGATGGCGAACGTAATCGCACAATTAGGGCGGCCTGCCATTATCATGGCACCAAATAAGACGTTGGCGGCACAATTGTATTCTGAAATGCGCGACTTTTTCCCTGAAAACGCAGTGGAATATTTCGTCTCTTATTACGATTACTATCAGCCAGAGGCCTATGTTCCGTCGCGTGATATGTTTATCGAGAAAGATTCCAGCATAAATGAGCAAATCGAACAGATGCGTTTGTCAGCCACTAAATCTCTACTGGAGCGACAGGATGTAGTGCTTGTTGCTACTGTCTCGGCAATTTATGGTATCGGAGACCCGGTAGATTATCACGGTATGGTTTTGCACCTGCGCGAGCATGAGAAATTAGTACGGCAGGATGCAATCAAGCGCCTTACAGAGATGCAGTATGAGCGAAATGATGTGGATTTTTCGCATGGGCATTTTCGAGTACGCGGCGATGTAATCGACATTTTTCCGGCAGAAAACAGTGAACATGCGTTACGCCTGACGATGTTTGACGATGAAGTGGAAAGCTTGTCGTTATTTGATCCGCTTACCGGCCATATTTTGAGCCGCGTGCCGCGTTTTACCGTGTACCCGTCCAGCCACTATGTCACGCCGCGTAGTACTACACTACAGGCGATAGAAACGATCAAGGTGGAGTTAGCTGAGCGCATAGATTTTTTTCAACGCGAGCATAAATTGGTCGAAGCTCAGCGTATCGAACAGCGTACACGCCACGATCTGGAAATGCTGAATGAGATTGGATTTTGCAAAGGTATCGAAAATTATTCTCGCCATTTGTCTGGACGCAAGGCGGGTGAGCCACCACCTACGCTGATTGATTATCTTCCGTCCGATGCGCTGATGTTTATAGATGAAAGCCACGTTACCATTCCGCAGATCGGCGGTATGTACAAGGGTGACCGGGCACGTAAGGAAAATCTGGTCAACTACGGCTTCCGAATGCCCTCAGCACTGGATAACCGTCCGCTACGTTTTGACGAGTTTGAACATGTAATGCGTCAAACTGTATTTGTTTCTGCAACACCGGCTGTTTTTGAGGCAGAGCATACCGGGCAAGTGGTGGAACAGTTGGTGCGTCCGACTGGGTTAGTTGATCCGCAAATTGAAGTGCGGCCAGCTACACATCAGGTTGATGATTTGATGTCTGAAGTTAATTTGCGCACAGCCAAGGGCGAGAGAGTGTTGGTCACCACGCTGACCAAGCGCATGTCAGAAGATCTCACCGAATATTTTTCAGAGCACGGCATTAAAGTTCGTTACCTACATTCAGATATTGAGACAGTTGAGAGAGTGGAGATCATTCGTGATCTGCGCTTAGGTATGTTCGACGTGCTGGTTGGCATTAATTTGTTGCGTGAAGGGTTGGACATACCCGAAGTATCACTGGTAGCTATACTTGATGCTGACAAGGAAGGTTTTTTGCGTTCTGAGCGTGCGCTCATTCAAACAATAGGCCGAGCTGCGCGCCATATTAACGGTAGTGCAATGCTTTATGCAGATAAAATTACTAATTCGATGCGCCGTGCTATTGATGAGACCGAACGCAGAAGGAAAAAGCAGCTATTGCACAATGAACTGCACGGCATTGTTCCCCAAGGTGTACAGAAGCGCATCAAGGACATTATTGAGGGCAGCTATGAGCCAGATGCTGCTCGCAAGCAATTGAAAATAGAACAAGATCAGGAAAAATACTTGGCGATGAGTGAACGTGAGCTTGCCAAGGAAATTAAACGGCTGGAAAAAGAAATGCTGCAGGCAGCAAAAAACCTTGAATTTGAGCGTGCCAGTGAATTGCGCGATCAATTGAAGAAGCTTCGGGAGAGTGTGTTTATGTCCCAACTTTGAGACGAAGAATTTTAATTGCTGGTACATTACAATATGTATTGAATTTTAATGAGTAAAATAATTGAAAAAGGTTAGCGTTTTATTTTGCTGCATGGGAAACATTTGTCGATCACCCACCGCCGAAGCGGTTTTCCGCGCGCGCGTTAAGGATGCGGGGTTGGGGCAGCACTTTCTGATAGATTCAGTGGGTACGCATGATTATCATATTGGCAAACCGCCGGATTTGAGAACACAGCGTGTTGCATTACAGCGCGGATATGACATGAGTAGGTTGCGTGGGCGTCAGGTTGAGGTTGCCGATTTTACTCGTTTTGATTATGTGCTGGCGATGGACTACGCCAACCTTGGTATTTTGCAACGTTTATGTCCGGTGATGGAACGAAAGCGTTTGGGATTGTTTCTGGAATATGCAAGTCGGCATGACGAGCATGAAGTTCCCGATCCATATTATGGTGGTGCAGACGGTTTCGAGCACGTACTAAATATGGTGGAGGATGCGTCAGAAGGTTTGTTATGTCATATCCAGAAGACCTTCATATAAAGTAGTGGGTTGTGATTATAGAACATGTTTATGAAGTCAAATGATGCAGAAAGATAATAAGCCGCGCAAGCAGACTGCACGGATTATTATCTTGTTTTCTTCACGTTAACGTGAGCAATGCTATTAGTTCGACTATAAGTTTAAAGTTTGTTGAGTCTCGATTTGTACCAACGGCTCGTTGTTTTCCATACTGTAAATTTCACGCGGACGAGAGCGGCGACGCGACGCTGGCGGTGGCGCAGCATCAACTTGGGGGGTCGGCGCTGAAGAACGTTTGTCTGCGTCAGTTTCAATCTGTACCAACCCGTTACCATTGTTTGCAGGGCTGGCCTGAGGTGTTGCATTTACCTGCTCAGCTGGGAGTTGCCGTGGCTCTGTATTTTGAATATCTTGTGGCTCAGTAGGTATGCTGTGGCTTGTGGCTTCTATGTCGCTCATTGCAGCATTTGCCGTGGATTCGGTCAAGTTGGGCTGCTCACTAGCTAGTTGTCCGGCTACATTTTGATCACGCCGTTCGCGTTCGCGCTGGCCACCGCGACGACCGCGCTTACGTCCAGTGCTCTGACTAGGTTCTTCAGTTGGCTCTGTTATAGGTGCAACTTTTGCTATGCTTTCCAATACAGCCGTTTCGACTGGTATGCGAGGTGGCCGAGGCGGACGTGCAGCACGCGGCTCCTGTGTTTTGAGAGCCGATTGCACAGTTTTTTCTACGCGTGGGTGAGTTTCTTCACGGTCACGACGCGGATTATTGCGTTGACGATTGCCTTCTGGTCTATTATTTTCAGGGCGGTTTCCACTTGGGCCACGGCTTTCTCTTTCTCGCCGAGGCGGGTTGTTGGTGCGCGGTTTGGCAGTAAGTTTTTCAGGGGGGGGCGGCGCACCAAGTGATTTGAGCCAGCCTATCAGTTTGGTGAAAATTGAAGGTTCCGTGGTCCCACGGACTTCCCGCATTGGTGCTGGCTGTGGTGGCGTGACACCTTGAACTACAGCCAGGGAACGTTGCAGTTTGGTCTCTTGGGTGGCTTTGGCCGTGATATGGTTTGTTTCCGGTATAGTCACCAACTTATAGCTGGCCCGCAAGTTTTCGATGGTCATGTCGTCTTGGCGCAAACGGGTCACGGTATAGTGCGGAGTTTCCATATTTGCATTTGGAATCAGCGTAATGACCACCTTCAGCCGCGATTCAATTTGGTGGATTTCATTGCGCTTTTCATTGAGCAGGAAGGTGGCGACATCTAATGGCACTTGCACGTGGATAGCTGCACTATGTTCTTTCATCGCTTCTTCCCGGATGATACGCAGGATGTGCAATGCTGAAGATTCGATACCGCGAATATGGCCAATGCCATTACAACGGGGACAAGGTGTGTGACTGGTTTCTTCCAAGCTGGGTTGAAGGCGTTGGCGCGATAGTTCCAGCAGGCCGAAGCGCGAGATCTTCCCAGTCTGCACACGTGCACGGTCATAATGTAGTGCGTCACGCAAGCGATTTTCCACCTCACGTTGGTTTCGGGTGCTTTCCATATCGATAAAATCAATCACGATCAGTCCACCTAAGTCGCGCAGACGCATCTGTCGTGCAATTTCTTCAGCAGCTTCCAGATTGGTGTTGAGCGCTGTCGATTCTATGTCAGCACCACGCGTGGCGCGTGCTGAGTTGATGTCGATTGCAGTAAGTGCCTCGGTATGATCAATGACAATGGCACCACCGGAGGGAAGGTTTACTTGGCGTGCATGCGCCGACTCGATCTGGTGTTCAACCTGAAAGCGTGAGAACAAAGGTACGTCATCCTGATAACGTTTAATTACTTGGATGTTGTTAGGCATGACCGTACTCATGAAAGCCCGTGCCTGCTGATAAATATCGTCCGTGTCGACCAGAATTTCACCGATTTCAGGGTGGAAATAGTCGCGTATGGCGCGAACAACCAAGCTACTTTCTAGGTAGATCAGCGAAGGTGCCTTTTCAGTTTTCGCAGCGCTTTCGATGGCATCCCACAACTGTTTTAGGTAGTTTAGATCCCATTGCAGCTCTTCCAGATTGCGGCCAATTCCAGCAGTGCGCGCAATAATACTTGCACCGTGCGGCACTTCCAATTGCGATAGGATATCGCGCAGTTCATTTCGTTCTTCGCCTTCGACACGGCGAGATACGCCACCACCGTTGGGATTATTAGGCATCAGTACAATGTATCGGCCAGCCAGGCTAATATAAGTAGTTAATGCGGCGCCTTTATTTCCGCGCTCGTCTTTTTCCACTTGGATGAGCAGTTCCTGACCTTCGCGCAAAGCTTCCTTAATGTTGGGACGGCCGCTGCCTTCTTGACTCAGGTAATTTATAGGGGAAACTTCTTTGAATGGTAGAAAACCGTGGCGGTTGCCGCCATATTCGACGAAGGCTGCTTCAAGACTGGGTTCAATTCGGGTAATTATGGCCTTGTATATATTGCTTTTGCGTTGCTCTTTGCCAGCAGATTCAATGTCGAGGTCAATCAATTTTTGACCATCGACAATGGCGACACGGAGTTCCTCCGCTTGTGTCGCATTGAATAACATGCGTTTCATTTATATTTTCTCCCGCGCTCTGACACGGGCACAACAAGTCTACGCACGGTTAACCGCGCGCGAGTAAGCGAATAAGTGCAGTACAAACAATGCTGACAAAGAGTTGTCGACAGTTGTTCAAAATATTGTTCTCGTTATTAGCTTGTTAGTAATTAACAGGTGCCGCCAATTTTGATGTAGGGCGACACGGAAAAAAATCCACAGGTGCTTTGAGCGCGCAAATCAATTACTATCACTGCTTATTCCGGTGAGTGACATTAACCGGGTTGCGTTGAACCGAGGCGGCGGCATTGTTGCCTGCTCCACACTCACGGGGAATTTACATCCCGTTTTTCCGTTAGCCAATACGCGTTATTGGGAAGTATAAGCATAATGAATAATTTACGCAAAGAATCTGTAACCTGGACCAAGATTAATGAGGGCAGTTGCGACCAGCGCATAGACAATTTTCTTTGCAAACATCTTAAGGGTGTCCCCAAGAGCCATATTTATCGTATTCTGCGCAGTGGTGAAGTGCGGGTGAATAAAAAGCGCGTGAATCAGACTTATCGCCTGCAACTGGGAGATGATGTACGTATTCCGCCAGTGCGTGTTGCTGAAGCACTAGATCGTAACTATGTCCCAGCACTTGAATTTCCTATCTTGTATGAAGATGATGCACTGTTGGTGATCGACAAACCGTCTGGAATAGCTGTACATGGCGGCAGTGGAGTTAGCTTCGGCATTATTGAACAATTGCGGAGCGCTCGTCCGCAAGCCAAGTTCCTAGAACTGGTTCATCGCCTGGATCGTGAAACTTCGGGCGTTCTGCTATTGGCGAAGAAGCGCTCTGCCTTGATTAACCTGCATGAGCAGATGCGTGATGGAAAAAACGACAAGCGATATTTGTGTTTGGTATTAGGTGAATGGCAGAACGTTAAACAGCACGTTAAATTACCATTACACAAATTTAATACGCAGAATGGTGAAAAGCGCGTAATGGTGCGCGAAGATGGGCTAAGCTCGCACACTATCTTTATCTTGCAAAAAAATTGGCCTGAATTCAGTCTGCTTGAAGCTCAGCTTAAAACTGGACGCACCCACCAAATTCGTGTGCATCTTTCTCATTTGGGCTTTCCCATCGCGGGCGATTATAAGTATGGTGATTTCGAGCGAAACAAAGGGTTGATTAAGCGGGGTTTAAAGCGCATGTTCCTGCATGCGCACAGCATTACCTTTACTCATCCTCTTACGGATGAGGTTATGCAACTGAGTGCTCCTTTGCCGAATGAATTGCAAGGTTTCATGGATGATTTGGCTGGAAAAGAGTTTTGACTAGTGTGGTACGTAATAATTAATGTAAATGCCTGAGGTGACCAGCGCTCAAATGCTTTTATATAAGGAGGTCTAAGATAGGTTGGCAAATAGTAGAGTCCAACGGGCTAAGTAGCACATTGTTTTTAAAATATAAAATTAGTCTCGATCTGGCAATAGATTAGTGTAGTTTGAATGAGCAATTTTACAGCATTTCTACCCACTTTCCCGTTTGAGCCATCCCGGTCAGTGGTTGGCAAATGATTAAAGCCTATCCGTTGATGCGATACATGATTGATAAGTCTCGTTGAACACTTTTTTGCCGTGATCAAACTACGGAGTGATTTTGCCAAATTGCGCTACCTATGTTTAACCAGGAATGTCGGTAGTGCATTGACCGCGCTGGCATTGTCGAATATTTGCTTATCGCGAAATCGATTGGTGTTTCTAAGTGGGCGAATGGTGGGCGAAAAGCCAAAGGAGCAGCCCGAAATGACAAAAGAAAGCGGATTGAACTTACCTTTTTACACAATCACGCATGGTTATCTCGGAAATGCAGGGCTTGTTCAGAGTAGCCTTGTTTGAAAGTCGAGTTCATGAGCCAAACCCATCAATGCAGCCGAACAGTCACCCTAACGCGTTCTGAAATCAATAACTTACCCGCAAGCGTCACGCCATTGGTCTGCCTACACAAAATCCCCGTTGCCAACTTACGCTAGTGGAAAGTAATTTCTTGGCGTCTAGTTGCGCCTAATGGAGCCATTTTCAAATGCCCCACCCCGCCTGATAAGGTGCGATATTGAATGGTTGTTGTGCGCCAGATATCTCATTTAACAGAATTTCTACGCTTGCCGGAGCCATGGTCACCCCATAACGAAAATGGCCACTATTAAGGTAAAGATTGACAAGTTGCGGATGCCGCCCAATGGTGGGGATGTTGTGCGGTGAAGCGGGCCTCAGTCCGGCCCAGTGTTTTACCAACGACATGTTGCTCAGTGATGGCAACAGTTTTTGGGCACGCTGCCACAAAATATCGCGCGCCTCGCTGGTGGTGCG
>JBDSEJ010000151.1:0-2686 GCA_039920105.1 Candidatus Nitrotoga sp.
CTTGCAGTTGGAACGGCTGTCTGGGTTGCTGAATCAAGTTAGGCATTGCTATCTCCTTTTAATGACTTAAAGCAGAATAGTGCAATGATGTTTCAGATAAGTTACAGAAATATTAATAATTCATTAAAGCAATGTCGCAACCAGTATCCAGAAAGTTAATGGCGAAGTTCGCCATTCGATAAACAGGATTGAATCCGGGGAGGGAAGATCACTCAAGGAGATCGCTGACCGAGAAGGAATCGACAGCACTTACGAAATCTGGATGATAAACCTGACGACCTTTCGAAACAGGGGGTCATTCGATTATCCCTACATAAGCATTTAAATAAATTGAAAAATATAAATATGATCGGAGGCGTCAGTATCTCATTGCATGCTGGCATGCTTGCTGAATCCTCAGTTACTTGTTGATAATAATTCTTAATCATATTATCATTTGCGAAGTTAATATTAATGAGATTCAGTTCTCGTTTTTGGGCAGTCCAAGAAAAAGCGTTGACTTCTTGCGGAGGAGGCTTTTCTGCCTACCGATCGACTGCTTGCCGACATTCATCAAGACATTGATGGGCATAATTTAGAATCCTATTTAGCTATATTATCAATAACTTTAAATAATATTGCTTAATAAAAACATACTAGCCAGCCACCAAATCCCATTCTCTAGGATAGGCAGCCAGCCAACTTTTTAATATTGGTGGTTTCTGATTCAGGAGAATTAAATGCGGATAAATCCCCAGCGGGCAGCATATGTCGCCATCAAATTAGCAGTTATTTCTAACTCGATTTTCTATTCGTGCCTAGGCCAGGCCCAGCAAGATGAGCCGAACAAAACTTTGGAGGTAGTAACGGTTAGCGCAGACTGGCTCGGTTCTGTCACGCCTAAAGCAGCGAAGAAACATCCTGGAGCGCGAACAGTCATTACCAATCAAGAGATCACTGAATCCGGTGCGCGCACTGTGGAAGATGTATTGCGTACTGTGCCCGGTGTGCGGGTTCTGGACGAAAGTGGTGTTGGGTATCTGCCTAACATTGGAATACGCGGACTAAACCCATTACGAAGCGAGCAGGCATTGATTTTGGTTGATGGAATACCGATTACACTCGCGCCTTATGGACAAACCGGGTTGTCATTGTTTCCGTTAACCTTGAATTCGATCGAATCGATTGATGTGGCAAGAGGAGGGGTGGCGGTGCATTATGGTCCGAATAATGTTGGTGGAGTAATCAATTTTGTAACGAAGCGAATTCCTCAAAAAACATCCATGACCCTCAAGGAAACAGTGTCTGTCTTTTCTGGTGGAAATTTACTGTCAGATACATATTTTCGTGTTGGTGGCTTCGTTAACGACAAGCTCGGCTTACAACTACAGGCCAACGTAATCGGCGGTAACGCCGCGCGTGAACATTCCAAGTCGGAAGTGAATAACCTAATGTTGGACGGTCATTGGCTTGTTACCGACAAGTCCGAAGTGAAAATGGGCATTCAATATTACAACACCAACAATCAACTACCCGGCGCATTAACACCGAAATCGTATGTGCAGAACCGCAACCAGTCTACTAGGCCGCTAGACAGTTTCAACGGTGATACCTTACGCGGAAATTTGACTTATAACTATTTCTTCGATAATGGGGCAGAACTTAGCTGGATCAACTTCGGACATCGGAGTAACCGCGAATTTAAATTCGGTAATTCCACCAATGCGGACATCGCGTCAACACGGGAAATGTCAGCGCCTCGAAATTTTTTAGTGTATGGCAGCGAGCCACGACTCACTTTTAACGTCGACGGCGTAATCAAGCAAAAAATTTCACTTGGTGCACGCTATATGCGTGAGGAAGTGGACTATCTCGTTGATGCACGCGATCTCATGACAGGCACTTACTCTGTCGCTCGCAACTGGCGCTTCGAAAACGACGCTTATGCTTTCTACATGAGTGACACTTTCATGTTGTTAGACAACAAGTTGAAAATAACTCCGGGTATTCGTCGTGAGCAGATAGATCTTTATTACCGTAACAATTTGAACGGCGCGCAAACAAATAACCCAACCAAGGATTGGTTGCCGGGCTTAGACATTGGGTTCCAAGCAAATAATGAGGTATTTCTGTTTGCAAATACTCACAAGTCGATGCGCCCTGTACAGTTCACACAGATTACGTTTGCCGCAGACCTAGCGTCCGAGAAAGCACAAAATTACGAAGCTGGAATACGCTGGACACCAACCAAAAATATTGACACTACCCTCACAGCATTTCTATTAGATTTCGACAATAAACTTGAATTCGTAAACCAACTCGTTGGTTTCCGTAATCTTGGCAAAGCTCGCCATCAGGGCGTGGAAACCGAGTTTGCTTGGCGGCCGGAACAACTCAATGGCCTAGAACTTGTAACGGCATATACCTATGTCGATACCAAACAACTTTCCGGACAATTTATTGGCAAGGAATTACCGCTTGCTGCTCATCATCAGTTAAGTCAGCGGGTCAACTATCGTAGTGGCAGCTGGAATTGGAATGTCAATGGCCAGTATCAAAGCGATTCATTTAGTGATGGGGCGAATAACGTAGCTGAAAATGCATCCGGATCCAACGGTCCGATCCCGTCGTTTGCGGTATGGAATGCGAAGGTAACTCATAGATCTCTTTTGAAAGGCAAAAAAATTACCACAAGCCTGGGCATCAA
>JBDSEJ010000152.1:0-13683 GCA_039920105.1 Candidatus Nitrotoga sp.
AATGGAGAAGATTTGTTGATGCGAAGAGCTTAGTTGTCGAGGAGCCTATGAGCGTTCACTTTGGTGCAGCGGGTGATGGCAGCGAAGTGAAGCCTTACGTCGAGCCGGAATATCCTCCCCATTGTCCCTCGGATAATGGATGGATAGGAGGCACACTGCCGGTCACTAACGTAAGCTGGTTTGATGCGCATGATTATGTGCGCTGGTTAACTGCCCAGACTGGCCAGACTTACCGCTTGCTAACTGAGTCAGAGTGGGAATACGTTTGCCGCGCTGGCTCTGTGACAGAATATTTCTGGGGTGATGAAATAGGTGATAACAACTGCAACTGTCAGGATAGCGGGAGCAAATGGAGTTGCAAACGTGCCTCACGGGTAGGCAATTTTGAGCCTAACGTTTTTGGTGTACATGACATGTCGGGAAATGTGTGGGAATGGGTGGAAGATCATTGGCATAATAATTACGACGGAGCTCCGCCAGACGAGACAGCTTGGACGTATGGGGGTAACCAGCAAGGTCGCGTGGTGCGTGGCGGCTCTTGGGATTGCAGTCCGCAACATGCTCGCTCGGCCAGTCGCGCCAGGGCCGTTACGTCAAGCCGATACGATGACTTTGGATTCCGCATTGCCAGTACTCTGGATGAAGTTGAACCAGCCACTTAAAAGATTCCATCTGCATTTGACCCTTTCGATATCCAATCTCACTTTGAGTAACCAACAATGCCGGACAAATCTTAATTTAATCTTTGTGCGATAGACTAGCTATCGCTTGTGTATTGACTTAGTTGAATGCGCTGCCTGCAAACGCTGACTTGGTTTACATTAACAAAGTGATGATGCTTGGCGAGAGGCGAAGTGACCCATATGGAAGAACAAAAATCACGAGAAACTGAACGCATTCGTGAAGCAGTCTTGTTACTCAAGACTGACATGAATTGTCGCCTCATGGTGAATAACGATAACCATGGTGCACTACAGAAAAATACCCCGCTTAGTATCGTGTTACCTTTGGGCTCTCATCTTATTAACGTCATCACGCCAGACGGCCTTCTTGAAAAAGAATGGATACAGGATTTAAACTTCGAAGAGCACGTTGTCTACTTAATTCAACTGGAAAAAGAGTATGCCCAGCTACAAGCAAAACGTGAAGAATAAGTGGGCGAGCCGCTGGGCATAGAATGTTGGTCGGTGGAACAGTTACAACAAGAACAAATAATGGCATCAAACGAAGCTGGACTTGCCAAAGTTTTCCGTGATGGACCGGATGCCCCCGAGATGGTGGTGATACCGGCAGGTAGCTATCGCAGGGGGGAAGCTTTTAATAAATACAAGGTTACTATTGCTCGTCCTTTTGCAATAGGCAAATATCCTGTTACGGTAGCAGAATGGAAATGTTATGTAGAAAAGGGCGAGATTTCCTATTCCCCATCGGATAACGATTGGGAAGGCGACAACCTGCCGGTAACCAATATAAGCTGGTTTGACGCTCAGAACTACGCGCGTTGGCTATCAACCCAGACTGGCAAGACATATCGCTTATTGTCTGAAGCTGAATGGGAATACGCCTGCCGTGCCGGCTCGGTAACGGAATATTATTGGGGTGATGAGATCGGTCATAACAATTGCAACTGTCAAGAAAGCGGAAGTGAATGGAGTCGTAAGCGTGCCTCGCCAATTGGTAGCTTTACGCCCAACGTATTTGGACTGCATGACATGTTGGGAAACATATGGGAATGGTTGGATGACATATGGCATGATAATTACGAAGGGGCTCCAGCCGATGGCAGGTCTTGGTCATTTGGCGGCAACCAAATGGGGCGCGTAATGCGTGGCGGTTCTTGGAGCAGCTTTCCAAGGTACGTGCGCTGCGCCCATCGCCATGGGAGTGTACCTACAATAAGAAATTTTAATTTCGGCCTTCGTATCGCAAGGACTCTACCATAAGCGGTGGTTATTCCTGGAAGTGAATTTTCCAAAATCTAAATTTTTTAACATCTGCGTTGCATATTTTTGGTAAGTTTTGTCTGGCGCCTTGGGTTTAAATGCGCTTCTGAACCTCTGCTATTTTCTTTTTGATTCTATTAACACTGGATGGCATTGAATGAGTAACGAACAGCACGAAGACCAACTCAAGAATCCAGATTTCGGCGGAGAATCTCCTGCCAAGTCTGCCGCTTCACCTCGTCAGGTTGCTCTGTTGCTTGAGTCCGACGTGGACTGCTACCTCACAATCAATGGAGACGATCAGGGCCAACTGGATAAAAACATTCCCCGACGCTTCATTCTGCCTTCAGGTAACCACCTTATCAATGCCATCACGCAAGATGGTTTAGTCGAAAAGGAATGGGTACAGGCATCGACTACTGAAGAAATCGCCAATATCATTTACCTGGCAGAAGAAAACGCACTGGCCCAGGCAAATATTAGGGAGCAGAAAGAAGAGCTGAATGGGCCGCTAGGCACTGAACGCTGGTCTATAGAACAAATTCAACTGGAACAAACGGCGGCGGCCACCGAAGGTGGACTTACCAAAATTTTCCGCGATGGGCCGGACGCACCCGAGATGGTGGTGATACCGGCAGGCAGTTATCGCATGGGAGAAGCATCTAACAAACATAAGGTTTCCTTTGCTCGACCTTTTGCAGTAGGAAAATACCCGGTCACAGTGGCGGAATGGAAACGTTTCGTCGTGTCCGGTGAGACTACATATTCCCCTGCAGATAACGGTTGGGCCGGTGACAATCTGCCGGTAACCAATGTTAATTTTATTCACGCACAAGCCTATGTGCGTTGGCTATCGGCCCAGACGGGCAAGACCTACCGCTTGTTGACAGAGGCTGAGTGGGAATATGCGTGCCGTGCCGGATCGGTTACAGAATATTATTGGGGTGATGAGCTTGGCAAAAAAAACTGCAACTGCCAAGACAGCAAAAGCGAATGGAGTTGTAAGCGTGCATCACCAGTAGATAGCTTTGCGCCTAATGCATTTGGTTTGCATGACATGCTGGGAAACGTATGGGAATGGGTGGAAGATACATGGCATGATAACTACAGGGGGGCTCCAGCCGATGGCAAAGCCTGGTCGTCTGGCGGTGCAATAAGCACCCTTAGCAATCAGGAATGGAGAGTGTTGCGCGGCGGTTCTTGGATCATTGACCCTAGAGACGCACGTTCCGCCGTTCGCTTCATGAGCGATCAGTCGAGCCGTAACGCTTACACAGGCTTTAGAGTTGCCAGAACATTACCATGAAGTTGCCGCTTGCTTTATCCGCAGAATGTTTTGGCCGGATGAAAAACATGGGACTGATGGGGCATCTCCAATTAATCTTTATAAAATCAGTTTGTTAATTACGCCGCCAAGGCAGAAAATCACCCGAACCATAAAGCAGCCAATTGAAATAAAGTACATAGTTTAGACTTAATAGAAGATAACGCCGCATGGCGCGGCGTTATCTGTCGATAGGTTGATTATCGACTTAACCGGTTTTATTCCGGTAAAATACTCCATTCAGATTGTATTTATAGCAGCTTCGATAAGCGCCTCCAAAATGGTTTAAGTTCTGATCATACCCTACCCTACTGCCCGTTTTATACACTCTATTTAATGAAAATACTAGCTGCCATTTAAGCAACAAATTAAAATTCAATCATTTCAAAATCTTCCTTGCGCGCCCCGCATTCCGGGCAAGTCCAGTTAATAGGCACGTCTTCCCAACGCGTGCAGGGCAAGATGCCATCTTCCGGGGAGCCAGTGGCTTCGTTGTATAGCCAGCCGCAAATTAGGCACATATAGGTTTTATATTCGGGGTTCGGGGTCATGGCGAGTAATTTCAGTTAAAATTGCATTTTTCTTTATATTCTACAATGACACTTACTGCCATGTCTGACATACCGCCTATTGTCTTAGCTTTTGGTGCCACTGATCCCAGCGGAGGGGCAGGTTTGCAGGCCGATATTCTGACTATTGCCAGTATGGGCTGTCACCCGCTGTCTGTGGTGACAGCAGTCACGGTCCAGGACACTGGTGGAGTGGATGATATTTTGCCAATTGATGCTGAGTGGGTATCTGATCAGGCACGCGCAGTACTGGAAGACATGCCCGTGGCGGCGTTCAAAATTGGTGTGCTGGGCAGTGTAGAGAATATTGCAGCGATTGCTGAGGTGATTTCAGATTATCCCGATATTCCGTTGGTATTTGATCCGGTGTTGGCATCCGGCCGCGGCGATGAGTTAGCCGATGATGACATGTTGGATGCACTGCGTGAACTGTTATTGCCGCAGACCACTATCCTGACACCGAATAGCATAGAGGCACGCCGCCTCATTCAAGATGAAGATAATGACGAAGACAATCCCGATCTCACCGAGTGTGCCAAGCGAATCGTGCAGCTCGGATGTGAATATGTGCTGGTGACGGGCACACACGAACATTCACCCAAGGTGATAAACACCCTTTACGGCGAGAACGGCATTATCCGTAGTGATAGCTGGGCGCGACTAGCAGGAATTTATCATGGATCTGGCTGCACGCTGGCTTCGGCCATTGCGTCTTTGCTGGCAAACGGTTTGTCTATGAATGAGGCGGTGAAAGAGGCTCAAGAGTTTACTTGGCAGGCATTGCAATATGCCTTCCGTCCTGGCATGGGACAGCACATTCCAGATCGTTTATTTTGGGCCCGTGATGACGAAGAGGATGAAACCAGCGTACGCCATTAAAGGTGTGTATGCCATTACGCCAGACTGTGCTAATACCACAGATTTGCTGCATCGCGTACGACTGGCACTGAAAGGCAACGTTAAGGTTCTGCAGTATCGCAATAAATCAGCAAATACTGCCCTGAGATTAGAACAGGCTCACGCCTTACGCAAAGTAACGCGTGAATATGCCACAACGTTTATAGTAAATGACGATGTACAGCTGGCGGCGCACGTGGATGCAGATGGCGTGCATTTAGGCATTGCAGATGATAGCGTTTCGACGGCGCGTGCAGCACTGGGAATGCATAAAATAATCGGCATTTCTTGTTATAACCGTCTATCACTAGCTCAAGATGCTGTTGATGCCGGTGTGGATTACGTGGCATTCGGAGCATTTTTCCCCTCATCCATAAAACCCAACGCTGAAGTGGCAGACATTGAACTTTTGCAGCAGGCGCGTGCCAAACTTACAGTGCCACTGGTAGCAATAGGCGGTATCAACCTGCACAATGCCGCATCGTTAGTGCATGCTGGTGCAGATGCGCTGGCAGTAATTTCGGGTTTATTTGGCTCGGGGGACATAATGGCGACAGCAAAAAAACTGTCCAAGCTGTTTAATTCAAATCGATCGTTTACTGGAAGACTTACTCGCTAGCGGAAATATCCTTGATGCTCAAAAAAAACGTATTTGTGTACCTGGGGATACTTATGTTTTTTTTGACAGGGTTCGCTTACAGCAAAAATGAGGATGCGGCACCCGCTCTGGAAGCCTCAGTTGCAACTCCCGTTGAAGGGACACAGGCTACGACACGGCATACTACCGCGCTGGTAGGTGAACAATTTGAATACGCTGTGCAACGAGGCGATTCTCTAACCAGGATCAGCGCCCGTTTTGGTATAGAGATCTCCGCTCTTGCGCGGATGAATGGGATAAAAAAAGACGCCCTGCTACAACTTGATCAGCTGTTGCAAGTTGATAACCGTCATATCATTCCGGAACTGTTGACGGACGGCTTACTGATTAACCTGCCGCAGAGGATGCTGTATTATTTTCAAGCAGACAAGCTTATGGCTCATTATCCAGTGGGACTAGGACGCCCAAACTGGCAAACACCAACAGGTAACTTCAATGTAATTAATCTCCAGGAAAACAAGACATGGTATTTGCCCAAGTCAATCCAGGAAGAATTGCGGCGAGAAGGAAAGGTTGTAATTACCCAAATGCCGCCAGGGCCAGAGAATCCATTGGGCAAACACTGGATTGGCCTTAGCCTTCCGGCAATTGGCATTCACGGTACTATCGCACCGGCGAGCACCTATCGTTTTCTAAGTCATGGCTGCATACGTCTGCATCCCGATGATATTGCCACACTTTTTGAGCAGTTACGCGAAAATCTTCCCGGCAAGATCATTTATGCCCCTGTATTGCTGGTGCGACTTAAGGGTGGCAGCATATTTCTGGAAGTGAATCGAGACACTTATAAGAAAAGTATTGACCCGATAACCATTGTAGAAAATTTAGCTAAAACCCAGGGAATTAGCGAATTGCTAGACTGGGACAAAGTGAAAGCAGTCCTTCTACTGAAGGAAGGTCTGGCTCGTGAAGTGGGATTGCCAGCCTCAATTTTAAATGGAGATATCCAATGAAAGACACCATAAAGGATAAAAACCGCCGACAGTTTTTAAAGTTAGGGATAATTGTTGCCGCAGTCGGACTGTCCCCCTTTCCGGCGCATGCCGTACTGCGAGGCACTGCTAACAGAGAACGGTCACTAGCCTTTTATAATACGCATACCGGTGAGAGCATAAAAACCGTCTATTGGGCAGAGGGCGGCTATATCCCCGAAGCCTTGGCTGATATCAATCACGTACTGCGTGACCACAGAAATAACGAAATAAAAAACATGTCCCCTGTACTGCTTGATTTGCTGTATGACATAAACAGCGTGATTGAGGCTCGTCATCCTTTTCATATTATTTCCGGATATCGTTCCCCCGCCACCAATGCCATGCTCGCGGCAAGAAGTGGCGGTGTTGCCAAACACAGCATGCATCTGGACGGAAAGGCAACTGATATCCGTGTTCCCGGGCGCGATCTTATCAAAGTGCGCCGTGCAGCATTTATGCTGCGCGGAGGCGGCGTAGGCTATTATCCTGGCTCTGATTTTGTCCATGTAGATGTGGGTAGGGTGCGGCAATGGCGGGGTTGACCATTGATAAATGGTTTATGCAATATTCGGACTAGATGAAGGCAACCAAAGTTGAAAACATGTAACTATCCACTAAAGTCATCTAGAGTGTCTCGTAACCCGGCACACTTGGCACTTAGATTCGACTTCATAACGTTAGAAGCATTCTGACAAAATGTGCGTAAGCATTTGCACAGCCGCATCTAGGCTACGTTTGCTTATTTACCCTGCGCCAACGCCATTGCTTTCTGAAAATACTTAAAAGCTTCATTCGGTTGCTGCAGCTTCTCAGACAAATGGCCGAGCGCAGTGTATGCATCGCTGCTGGGCGCAACACTGTTACTGGCATCCAGATAGTTTTGCGCCTTACTCCACAACCCTTGATGCAAACACAGCCTTCCCAACACCAGCAACAATCCGGCATCATCAGGATGCTGCTTGAGCCAACGCTCTGCCTGTTCAATTTGGCTCCCTATTTCACCCGTCAGGCATTCCCCGTATAGCATTACCAAAGCGCTATCCCATTCAGCGTTCAGCCTGTCCGTTATAACCTGCCTGGCACTTCGACAATCTCCGTGATGGATGAAGGCACGTGCAGCTGCCGCTACAACTTTAGGGTACCTTCTAATTTCGCCAGTGGTACTTTTCCAAATGGCCAGTAACGCTGGAGCATCCAGCGTGGGTGCACATATTTTTTCCAGCCAAGCTTGCTGGCGCTTTTGCGCAGCAACGATGCCATCCATTGCACTGCGCTTTTCCAACTGATCAACAATATTAAGTACCGCATCCCAATTTCGGGCTTGTTGCTGTGCACTAAGCTCAAGATGAAGCGCACCGATATGTCCTTTCACCCCGTTCTCGCGCAATTCTTTCAACGATTGAAGCGCGGCCTGGGGTTGAAGCTGATCTAGGCTAAATTTGGCTTGCGCCATCAAGCGCATGGTGGATACACCTGCCGACTTATTATCGGTTCTAGCCAAGTAAGCATCTCGCCTGTCAAACTCACGCAACTCGTGCGCTGACCGTGCTGCTATGACTGAATTAAGGTCAGAGTTTTCACCGAACTCCATCGCACGTACCGCAGCCTTTTCCGCCACCGCATAGCGCCCTTCGAAGTAGGCATCAAGCGCTTCCGCCAAAACTGAGCGTCCTTTGCTTTGAGCACGTTCCATGCGGAATTGGCGTACGTAAGCGGGGAGGCGGATGGCGGACAGCGCCAAGCGCACGACGAAATATCCCAGTACAAACAGGGCTAACAGCGTTAACAGAAAAAGAGTGAGCGATACTTCAACACGATAGGGCGGATACACTAGCAGCAAATAGCCGGGATTGTGTGCTGCCAACTTCAACGCCACGGCTAGCGAGAATAATCCCAGCAGCCACATTAGAAATTTCATCGTGATCCCTTGCCGAGCGAAGAACGATAGTTACGTGCGGCTTCCAAGCTCGCACTTATATCAGGCAGTTCAATGTTTATGTTGGACTCTCGCAGTTTCTGCAAGGTAGCTACAGCTTGAGCACCACTGGTGGATTTGACATCAAAATAACGCACTATCCATTCCTGTACCAATTGCAGATCATTTTTAAATATTTTTTCGTCGCGCAACAATAAGCCTAGGCGCGCGGACAACAGACGCAACTTCAAGTTTTCACGTAAAAAGTAAGTTTGCGTAGGCGGTATGAGTGGTAACTCGCGTTTTTGCATATTTTCAACACGAACCAAGCGCCTCAAATCTTCCCAGACTTCGCGCAGTAACTTTTGCCACGCGGCCTCGTCCAGCACTGGCGTGGTTATAGCGGATTTTTTTTCCTGCGGCACATGATCAATGTCCTGCACTAGTGGCAGGGTGTCCGCTTCTGTGATGAGATTATCGAGGCGAAACTTGATATCCTGTATATCTACATCTGGCAATGTACGCAACTTGTCAATGTCGTGATTGATTACCTTTCGCAATCCATTTAAGGCAGCACGGTCCATACGCTTAAGGCGATCATCAGCCTGCTGCATTGCTATTAACGCCGCCTTCACATTGGCAGATAGTTGCAATTGCTGCCCAGCAATCAGCAGCAACTGCTCCACTTCAGCTAGTACTGTTTCATCGCGGCTACCGGACAGATCTTGATAAAGTGACTCCAGTGCAGCTCGCTGATTTTGTGCCTCGGCAGAATAGGCTTCCAGAAAGCTAACCTTGGCAGACATTTCACGCATGGACTCCTGCACTTGCATCATCAAAACTTGACTCGCCTTGTTGTTGCCGTCCATTTCGGCCAAGCGGCGGGCCAAATCCTGTTTTATATTATTAATCTGGAGATGAGTGTCAAACCACTGCCAAAGAAACACCACCAACACTACAGACATCACCAGCTGCATTACACTTACGCGCGAAATGAAATTTTCCACACGATTGTGAGACACTACCACAGCCTCTGGCATAGCAGGGATGATTGGTTCGGAGGGTGGGGGTGCTTGGTCGGTCATAGCTTATTTCCAATTCTGTTTAGAGCATTTTTCTTTGCCCATGCTATCAAACCTGATATCAAACCGTCATCTCCTCCTCCGGTCAGTACCACGTCACTCCAACCCTGCTCATGCGCGATATCGGCAATGCGTGCGTGTGGCACAAATAATGGCACAGTTGCTAGCTGCTTTTTCGCCGCGTCATCCAGCATGTCCCACAAGTAGCCTAAAGCCTCACTGCTAGTCACTGTAATGGCGTTTGGATTAGAAGCAAGCAACATGGTGGCATCTTGATGCGGCCTGTTACGCTGGTAACATGTGACGTATTCAACAGCTTTGACGCCACGTGCCTTAAGGGTATCGCCCAACAACTCACGTCCACCATTGCCGCGAAAAATTACCACACGCCAGCCTGAGATCTGTTTCAATTCCGGTAGCGCCAGCAAAGCTTCGCTATCGAAACGATCCTCTGGCGATATGATGACATTTTTTACGCAGTATTCACGCAGTGCGCGAACACTGCCCTGTCCTACTGTCGCAATTTTTAAGGTCGTGGGCAACGCATTATACTGTTCGGTTGAAACACTGACGTTATCCTCTCCCACTGTACTTCCCGTGTCGGCTACAAAAATATTTAGCTGACTGGGAGAGAGAAATTTGTTTGCAGTAAGAATCGCTTCCATGCCATAACGCACGGCATTGGGACTAATAAAAATAGCAAGATTGAACTCTTGCAGACGGGGGATAATCGCGTGCAGAGACTGCGAATCAAGCACCGGGCTGACTTCCAACAGGGGGAATAGAGTGACTCGCCCACCAGCCTGTGCGATGCATTGCGCTAGATTCGTCGCCTGCTCGCGCGGGCGCGTCACCACAATGCTTAATCCGGCTAATGACTGCTGTTGCATCATGTCAAAACAAGTTTTTTATCATAGATAATACTGCGGTGCAGAGTTAAAAACCCCAGACAAAAAAACCCTTCTTTAAATTTTGGCAAAAATTTCACCTGAAAAAAATAAATAATATTCTTTGTACCGTTGTACCCATGTAGTGAATTGTTGTGTCGAATTTCATAGCGCCGCAAGAATCTCATCCGCGCCTTGCGCACGCAATGCTTGTGCCACGGCATTCCCCAATGCTTCAGGGTCGGCAGTTTTACCACAAAGTTCAGCATGCACCATGCGCTTACCATCCGGGCTGCCGACAAAACCTCGCAAGCGCAGCTCATCGCCAAATATTTCTGCAAAACCACCTAGCGGTACCTGGCAGCTACCTGCCAACGCACGGCTTAAGGCACGCTCTGCCCGTACACAAGTAGCAGTATCAGCATGGTGCAATGGACGCAACAGAACTTCCAGGTCAGGTCGGGAAAGAAGACATTCAATGCCAAGCGCGCCCTGACCCACTGCCGGGATGCTGTTTTCAGTAGAAATTAAATCGCGGATACGATCACCTAAGCCCAAACGTTTCAAACCCGCAGCGGCGAGAATGATGGCGGCGTATTTGCCTTCGTCCAGCTTGCGCAAACGAGTCTGCACATTACCCCGCAATGACTCAATTTTAAGATGGGGGAAACGTGCGCGCAACTGACTTTCACGGCGCAAGCTCGAAGTGCCTACAACGCTGCCCGGCGGCAGGGATTCGAGATTGGAATGGAGGTTAGAAACAAATGCATCCCGCGCATCTTCACGCCTATCAATGCAAGCCAACATAAATCCCTGCGGCAAATGCATTGGCATATCCTTCAGCGAATGCACCGCAATATCAGCGCGTCCATCTTCCAACGCAGTTTCAAGTTCTTTTACGAATAAACCCTTGCCACCTATTTTAGACAGCGTTACATCAAGGATTTTGTCGCCTTGCGTGGTCATGCCCAATATGCTGATTTCGGTTTGTTGGTATAATGCACTTAGCCGATCGCGGATAAATTCCGCCTGCCACATTGCCAACGCGCTTTCGCGCGACACGATGACTAATTTTGCGGGGCCGGCTTGCGCCTGAGATAACTGATTCATTGGTTTTCCTGAATCTTTTAGTTGTAAATCCGATTGCGCCGCATTCTAACATGAGCCTATTGCGCGCGCGATATACCGTATGCTGTAGAAGACACCTGTTTTAGAAGACAAATACCATGAACTTGCTCTCCACACCTACCGATATTAATATTAAAGACACGCCATTGCGAGAAGACATTCGTCTGCTCGGACGTATCCTTGGTGACACATTGCGCGAGCAGGAAGGTGATAAAACCTTCGACTTGGTCGAGAACGTACGGCGCTGTGCAGTGCACTTCCGCAAAACTCAGGATGAGCGCGATCGCGATCAACTGGAACAAATCCTGGATGCATTGTCACCGCACGATACATTGTCCGTAGTTCGTGCCTTCAGTTATTTCTCGCAACTATCTAACATTGCTGAAGATTTGCATCACAACCGTCGCCGCCGAGCGCATCTCATAGCTGGCTCCCCACCACAGGAAGGAAGTGTGCAACTCGCATTCGACCGAATACAGGAAAAGCATATTTCCGTTGAGGCTATGCAGGGGTTTTTCGATAAGGCGTTGATCTCTCCGGTACTCACAGCACATCCTACCGAGGTGCAGCGCAAGAGCATCCTTGACTGTCAGATTATAATCGCCAGCTTACTATCAGACCGCCATCGAATCGACATGACGCCTGACGAGCTCGCAGACAATGAAGAAGCACTGCGTCGCTTCGTATTGATCCTGTGGCATACGCGCATGCTGCGCACATCAAAATTAACTGTGCCGGATGAAGTAAAGAATGGGCTGACCTATTATCGCCATACTTTTTTCAGAGAAATCCCCCTAATTTACGCCAGCCTCGAAAAACAGATCGAAAAGCGTTTCGGCAAGCGCCTGCGCATTCCACCATTTCTGCGCATTGGCAGCTGGATCGGAGGCGACCGCGATGGCAACCCGTTTGTTACTCACTCGGTCATGCTGGATACTGCAATGCGTCATTCTGCTACGACACTGGAATACTATCTGTCGGAAACGCACCTGCTCCGAAAACGACTCAGCCTGTCTACACGGTGGATAAATGTTAGTCAGGAACTGCTAGACTTTTCCGCCCGATCGCCAGACAAAGCAGTAAGCCGGGAAGACGAACCCTATCGCCGTGCTCTGATCGCTATTTACTCACGTTTGGTAGCCACCACGGCACAGCTTGGACATCACGTCAAACACTTGCAACCTGTTGGACGGAATGCAAAACCTTATACAAACGCGCAAGAATATATAGCTGATCTCGACATCATCATTGATTCGCTTGAAAAACACGGTGCGTTATACCTGGCACGCGGGCGAGTGGCTTGCCTGCGCCGCGCAGTCGAGGTGTTTGGTTTTCATCTTGCACCCTTGGATATGCGCCAACACAGCGGTGTGCATGAGCAAGTAGTGAGCGAGATGCTTGCCCGTGCCGATAACACCGATTATTCCGGGATGGATGAGGAAAAGCGCTGCAGCACATTAATTACGGCGCTGCAGGCCGGCAAGAAATTAGCCAATGATTTGGAAAAGTACTCTGATATCGTAAAAGGCGAACTCCATCTGATGCAAGTCGCTGCAACAATCCACTCCCGATTTGGTCATGGTGCACTACCCAACTACATTATTTCCAAGGCTGATGCAGTAAGCGACCTGCTTGAAGTGGCACTAATGCTACAACAGGTCGACTTGCTAGTAGATAGCCGTGAGCTGCACCTCAACATCATTCCGCTATTTGAGACCATCTCCGATTTGCGCAATTGCGGCGTTATCATGAACGAATTATTCTCCATTCCGTTCTACATAGAGTTACTGAAGAGCCGCGGCAATACACAAGAAGTAATGCTGGGTTATTCCGACAGTAACAAAGATGGAGGTTACCTTACCGCCAACTGGGAACTATACAAAGCTGAACTAGAGCTGGTAAATGTGTTCAAAAAACATAACATAGAATTACGCCTCTTTCACGGTCGTGGCGGCACAGTGGGGCGTGGTGGCGGTCCGAGCTACGAGGCCATCCTGGCGCAGCCGCCGGGCAGCGTAAACGCTCAAATTCGCATTACCGAGCAGGGCGAAGTCATCTCCAGCAAATACTCTGACCCTGAGATCGGTCGTCGCAATCTGGAAATTCTGATCGCCGCCACTATGGAGTCCACTCTGCTGCACCACCAAAGCGATGGTAATGACAGCACCATGCCGGAATTCCTCCGCATTGCGGAAGCGCTCAGCCTGGATGCCTTTGCGGCCTACCGCAAACTGGTTTATGAGACTCCCGGGTTTACCGATTATTTTTTCGCTGCCACACCGATCCGAGAAATTGCTGAACTCAAT
>JBDSEJ010000153.1:0-6051 GCA_039920105.1 Candidatus Nitrotoga sp.
TTGCGTAGTATTCATGGCGGGCGTCGATGTTAGTTTCGTCACTCACATCTTGCCAGTAATGGCCGCCCATCTCTACCCCACTTCAGCAGTAAATCACACTCGCACCGTTAGTTTTGCAAGAGGCTCCTATGTTAAACATGGTGTAGATCAGACATTCAATTTGTGTGCGGCTGTGGTTACGGCTTTAGTTTTGTCCATGTGCGTTGTGACTTTCCGATCTCGCTCAATTTGTCTGTCTGCGCAACCTTTTTTATCTGTTCACGAAATTCCTTGCCATAAACCGCATGCGGTATTCTTTGCTTCATTTAGCTACTACGTTCCATGTTTAGCAAAATGATGTCATTTTTTTAAAATTACCTTACAACCCAAGAAATCGCATGAATGATAGCCGGACTTATATTTATAAATCCAGCGCTTCATCTGCTCAATTTTAGAGTAGCTACACTACCAACATCTTGTACAGTAGCACCCGATTTATCTGTTTCGGACCGCCGCGCTTTTGCGGGGTTTCTCGGCTATCGTCAATAGGGTGGAACTTAATAACGCTCTATCGATCACTCGGTTCAATACAATCATTGGATCGCGCACCATATTCAGATGCCAGTACAGGTTATCCAAGTCGAAAAAGCTGTTTTGTTTTTGGTTTATCCCAGTCTATATTTATCCTTGGTATCAACGCAAAACATCGTAATATCAATTACAGATGCAGTGAATTTATAGAGATGCACCAATAACAATTTCACGCGTTTTCTCCGCCAGTGAAGGGTTGGAGGATTTTCGCCAGAAAAAGAAACTGATTGCACCTTGGCGATGAAATTAAATTAGGAGGCATTCGCAATATAAGGCTATAAAAAATTATAAAGAATAGTATATGCGCGCTAGCGCACGGACTAGAATTTGGAAGAAAGTGATGATTCAAATGTTATGGTCAGCGATCAAATTTAGAAATAATCCAAAACAAAAATTAAAATTCTCAAGTCAGGCGGGTGATTTAAATTTTTACCAGTCTGCATGTGGAACTGTGAATGGAAAAGATCTTGTGACAAGTAACTTAGAAGAAAGCTTTAAAAGCTTGAGTAGAGTAGATTTAACTGAAGTAAGGTGAGCATAATTGGTTAGTTTATCTGAAATTTTGAATGCTAATATTCTGATTGTTGACGATCAGGACGTTAATATTCGCTTGCTCGAACACATGCTGGTCGGTGCAGGCTATGTTTCTGTCACATCCACGACTAATCCTTCAGAAGTGTGCGAGCTATACCGTAAAAACCGTTACGATCTAATCTTGCTTGATTTGCAAATGCCTAGAATGGATGGCTTTCAAGTGATGGCATGTCTTAAAGAAATTGAATTGGATAGTTATCTTCCTGTGCTTGTGATTACTGCTCAACCAACACAAGAAGTGCGCGCATTGCAAGCGGGCGCAAAGGATTTTATAAGAAAACCTTTTCATGTTGCTGAGACGTTGGCAAGAGTGCATAACTTGCTGGAAGTACGTTTGTTACATAAGCGAGTAAGTAATTATGCCAAAGTGCAGGAATCCCGAGCATTGCATGATTCGCTGACTGGCCTAGCCAACAGGCATTTACTGGCGGATAGGATTGCGCAGGCCATCACCCACGCGCAAAGGAACACAAATGCGATGGCGCTCTTGTATATAGACTTGGATGGATTTAAACAGATAAATGACACATTGGGCCACGATATAGGAGATATTGTGTTGAAGCAGGCCGCGTCACGCTTGGTGGCTGCAGTGCGCCATGAGGACACTGTGGCACGTTTGGGCGGAGACGAATTCGTGATTGTTCTGTGGCAGGTTAGCAGTGCTGACGGTGCGTCCCTCACCGCAGAAAAAATAATCCAAACATTGTCACAGCCCTACAATATTCAAGGACGCAACATCAATATTACCGCCAGTATAGGAATTAGTATTTATTTCATGCATGGTCATGATGCGGAGACGCTATCAAAGAGCGCAGATCTTGCACTATATGATGCCAAGCGAGCAGGTAGAAACATCTATCGAGTTTCAAACCGCACAATTTTGTAAAGGCTGCTCATTAATTTGCCAATCACTATCGCCTGATGCGCCAATCTACAAAATAGCTTCATCCTCAGAACAGGAGAAAGTGATGTAGCCAGTACGAAGCAGGCCTGCAAAGGTATGAAATCGGCCCCATCCGCTGCCGAAGAACAAAGTTTTGTCGAATTTTCTTAGAAAAATTAGTAAATAATGCGCAAATATTTGGCGGAAACAATGTATAGAGCGCGAAATTCTTGAAAGCGACGGCATACTTTGTTAGGGAGTCATCGCCCCGTATGCATTCATGCAGCAATCGGATAATCCTTGTCTAAATGCTGTTTAGGGTTTTAGCCGTATCTTTGCAGTTTTATGCTTGGCTTAAACTTACCACTTTGCCGGCGATGTCAAAGAAATTAGCCGCTGCTGGTTGCCATTCTAGTCGCGCACAAGATAACGCGTCGGATGTATATTGTAAAACTTTTGAAAACAGAATTGGAAGTCGTAGGTGTCATAGGGGATCGCGACCGGATTGGCGATTACTACGGGCAGAAGGTATCTAATGCATCCAGAAGCATAAATTCAAAGTGACGTCCAAATCGAACAAACCACTCATTTCAGATAACGAATAACTTGTTTGAGCAACGTATTGAACTGGAGAAAACCAATTTGATATGCGTTACCTTCATTACCTACATTTCGACTGACGAAGGCTGGCTAAATCTTGTTGGGGTCAGGATGAGTTTAACTGTAAGATTGTCGGTTACGCCATAGGATCGCGCAGAAACAGGAGCTGGTCAACCAAGCCTTGTGAGAAATTGTGAAGCGGAAACGGTCGGAAGCGGTCTGAATTCTACATTCTGATCAGGGCACCCAATATTTCTCGTACGACTACCGCACATTGGTTGAACAATTTAAACTGCGGGCATCAATGTCGCGACGAGGTAATTGTATTGACTATGCGTTAATGAAAACTTCTAGGGATAGCTTGAAAAACGAACTCGTGCATCACCAGCGGTATGTGAATCGGTCAGAAGCGGAAATTTAGATACGTGAGTTATTGAAACTTTAGTGGCGCAACTTGCGCATTGCCTATTTGGCACCATCCGTATTTTACAAAAATTTAGCAAGCAACAAGATCGAATTTGAAGAAGATGTGTTTACTGTTGTCAGGAGTAGGTTGGTTGGGCGTTTACGCACTTCCATTTTCATGCCATGATTAGTACCAACTTTCTGCATTGTTTTGGTTGTTTTCAAGCAGCATGTTATTATGTGTTTTGGTATATTATTGATAATATTAATTTAAATATATTTGTTAACTCTAAACATTGATAAAAAGTATCTTGGATACTCTTTCAGAGTACGTTAGTTTGGACGGATCAGCTATTCTTAGTTAGCGTTGGAAATATGTGTGCTAGCGAACAGACTGAAATTAAGAAATATATAAAAATTACATCTAGGTTCATTACTGTCAATTTCATACTAATAAATTTAAGGAGCTAGTAATTATGGAGAGTACACTTTCAAATAAAGCGGAAGGCGCCGTGGCAGATGCAGAAAAAATGGCTCAACGGACTGGGACAGCTGTAGGGAATGTTGTGGATGCAACAAAATCCGCTGGAAAGCAAATAGGAGCTGTAGCTAGCAGTGAGATGTCCAACTTGCGGGCCGATTTAGACGATTTGATTTCTCGCATGCCAGGTTTATCTGATATCGATTTAGAAGAAGCCAAGGAAAAATTGATGGCTAAAATGGCATCCACAAAGGAGCTTGCTAAAAATATGGCGGCCGAAGCGCGCGAACATTTTAATGATGGAGTCGACTGCTCCAGAGAATATGTAAAAGAAAATCCTTTGCAAGCAGTTGGATACGCAGCGGCAATTGGTTTTTTACTTGGACTATTAGTTTCACGACGCTAAGTTTTTCACTGCAGTGCGCTAAAATTCCTTTGTTGAGATAAATTCCATGTTTGAGAAAATTAAAAAAATTAAACAGCTTGGCATAATTGCGCGTGATCGCATGGGCGATTATATGGAATTGTTGCCGATCTTAATTAAGATTCAATGGCGTTACTATAGTGTTCAGATAATTAGTTATGTTGTTTTGTTTGTTTTGGCATTATTAAGCCTGACCTTTTTGGGTGTGGCAATTATCGTAAGCTATTGGGAGACCCCATATCGTGTGGCATCAGCGTGGAGTGTTGTGGCTTTTTATGCATTGACAGCCATTGGGGTTTTCTTGTTTAGTCAGAATAAAACACGTCCAACATCCCCATTTGAAACGATAAGTAACGAATTGGAGAAAGACTCAAAACTGGTTAAGGATACGATATGACAATGTCATTGTCTCTCGAAGCGCAAAAAAAAATTATCTTGGATCGGATAGAAGAAAGCCGACGCAATTTTCGAATTAATTTTAATCAGCGTTTATCTGGTACAGAGGGTGGGGCGGTTTTATCTGCTAATTCTGAGATATTCCCACGTAGTCATACGTTTAAAATATTAACTCATCATCCTTATATTTTTGGGATGGTGTTATTTGTAGCTCTGGCAGTATCTCGTGGCAAATCTAGAAATTTTTTAAAGAAAAATCTTGCCTTTAATATGAGTAAGTTAACAGGCAAATTAAAGATGTTGGTGGTGCCCGCAATAGTTCGTGTATTCCGATCATATATACGCAACTAATGGCTTAAAAATTTACTCATAAAACCTCTTGGCGCAAGGTATTTGTGGGGGGATATGTCCTTGAAAATTATGTGGCGCCCGTTATATCGGAAGAGATTCCGAACTTTAAGACGTGCTCCATCATTCGTTAGGCAACTTTCACTCGCTGCTGCTATTTGAATATCCTTTGCGCGCCACGTTTTCTTCTGTGAGCGTAATACCTTTGCTATGTACTACGAATTTGCCATAAATATTAGGGTAGGCTGGAAAACTGGAATCCAACGTTTCTGTTTAATACTGGTAATGGAGGTTTTAGATGGAACGAATATTAAGAGGGATCGACACTCGAGATTTTAAGGGATAGAAAGAGCCGCCTGCATGAAGTGGATGGATGACGATACCCGAAATAGCCAAGTGCTTGGCATTGCCATTAGGGACAATGTAGAACCAGTTTTAAATGGCTTGCCGTGGCAAGCTGGGCGAAGTAGGCAAGAATCAGAAGCTGCCGACCAAGCTGGAAGTTGAGTTGGCACGAGTAAAGCGCTAACTGGCCGAAATTAGGATTGCGCGCGATCGGCAAATTTTCCAGCTGCGTTGATGAGTCGGTTTTGAGGTTTAGAAAGCGGTTTTTAAGCTTTGCAAGATCGGCCCTGACGCCATGGGCGAGAGATAATGCGTGTGTGTGGAAGTCGAGACTCGAACGGCACTTCAGCTTACCCTCGAAACCTGTGACCCGAACGACTTCAAATTAATCTTACCAGCCAAAGCATTCGAGTATTCTTGGATCGCATCCAGCGCATCCGTAATAAGCGATGGCGTTGCAAGCAGATACGGAAATATAAAGAACCCCCCAATTTAAAAAACAATTTATCGGTGGCACCAAACCGTGTACGGGAAAACGAACTTTCCAATATTCCTACGGACAAAAGCTGGCTCAATTTGGCTGACCTGAGGAAGTTGATCAATGGCGACTGGGCTGCAATGTAATGAGCAAACAGATGGTGAAATTGGGTCATGAAGGTAATGTACTGGGCCTTTCCACAAAGCGTTCAACGAGTGGGCTGATTCTCCACTCGGATCAGGAGTTCATATTAAATGCATGCGATTTCCGAAGCTGATTAAGAAATTTGACATGGTGATATCTACGATGCTGTAAAAATGGTTGATGAGACAATGCGCCGATGGAAAGTTTATTGGGTACGCTCAAAAATGAGTTGATCCACCATCGTCACTACTGCACCCCCCCTGTGTCAGACTAGTTGTCGCCTCTAAATTTTACTTAAATTTAGGAGGAAGCAATGGCATCACGTTATACGGAAGCATTTATCGAGCAGGCATTAATCAAGGTATATTCTCGTGGCGACAGGA
>JBDSEJ010000154.1:0-3620 GCA_039920105.1 Candidatus Nitrotoga sp.
TGTAACGCAGCTTCCAGTGCACCAACCGCCTCATGTTCGTCATCCGGCAAATACATACCTGCTGTCAGTCGGTCACGCGCACTGCCCGGTTGCAGCAACAACATTGACACTTGATGCCCCAGCTCATCCGACGGTGGTGTCAAATATTTTCCCCGCGGGAAAATAAGCGCGCGTAATAGCAATGCGGAAAAACGGCAGGGGAAATTTTGCAGCACGCCGTCAAATGCCATCTGAATCCTGTACAGAGCATCTTGTATCGCCCAGTGCAGTAACGGCAGATCTTCAGCGGGACGGCCATCATCTTCGAAGCGTTTGAGCGTGGCCGAGCAGAGGTACAGCTGGCTCAACACATCGCCCAGCCGGCCAGAAATTTTCTCGCACCGTTTGAGATTTCCACCCAGCACCAGCATGGACACATCTGCTGCCAGGGCAAATGCAGCAGAACAGCGCGTCAACTGCTGGTAATAACACTGGGTTTCTTTGCCTGCGGGCACCGAAAAACCACGCCCACCGGTAAGACCAAACAGGCAGGCATGTACCGCGTTGCTCAGACTTTGACTGATATGCCCAAGCAGTGCAGTATCAAAATTTCGTATTGCACGTTGCGTATCTTTATCATGCGCCGCCTTTATTTCCTTCAGCACATAAGGATGAGAACGAATCGCGCCCTGCCCAAAAATGAGCAGACTGCGTGTCAGAATATTTGCGCCTTCCACCGTAATGGCGATGGGATTCTGCTGGTGGGAACGTCCCAGATAGTTGTTCGGCCCCAGGCAAATCCCCTTGCCACCTTGAACATCCATCGCATTATTGACAACTGTGCGCGCGCGCTCGGTGCAATGATACTTAACGATGGCTGAAATCACGGACGGCTTTTCGCCCATATCCACCGCTACCGCTGTTAGCGTGCGTGCCGCATCTATCAAATAGGCATTTCCGCCAATTCTTGCCAGTGCCTCTTCCACGCCTTCAAATTTACCGACAGGTAACTTGAACTGCTTGCGCACTCGGCCATATGCGCCACAAGTTCGTGCCGCCAGTTTCACCCCACCAGTGGCACACGCCGGGAGCGAGATCGATCGCCCTGCTGCCAAACACTCCATCAACATGCGCCAGCCTTGCCCAATACAATCCATTCCTCCAATAATATATTCCATCGGAATGAACACATCCTGGCCCGAAGTGGGACCGTTCTGAAACGCCGAGTTGAGTGGGAAATGACGACGCCCGACCTGCACTCCGGGCGTATCTGCAGGAATCAGCGCAAGGGTAATTCCAAGTTTTGTTTGCTCGCCAAGCAAACCGTCCGGGTCATATAACTTAAAAGCGAGGCCAAGCAACGTCGCTACCGGTGCCAGTGTGATATAGCGCTTTTCCCACGTTACCCGCACGCCAAGCACATTTGATTGCCCAATGAATTCGCCGTGGCACACGATGCCAAAATCAGGAATCGATCCAGCATCTGAGCCAGCAAATGGCCCGGTCAACGCAAAGCATGGCACTTCCTTGCCCTGTGCCAATCTGTGCAGATATTTCTCTTTTTGCTTCAACGTACCATAGCGCACGAGCAGCTCTGCCGGGCCCAATGAATTGGGCACCATCACGGTTACGGATGCAGTAATGCTGCATGATGCAAGCTTGGTCACCACGGCAGAATGCGCCAAAGCAGAAAACCCCAGCCCGCCGTATTCCTTTGGAATTATCATGCCGAAAAATCCATTGTCTTTAATGAACTGCCATACCTGCGGCGGCAAATCCTGGCGCACATGAGTGATGTCCCAGTCATCCAGCATGGCGCACAAGGATTCGGTTTCGTTATCGAGAAAGGATTGCTCCGTTGGGCTGAGCCTCGGCTTGGGGTATTTCAACAACTTGCGCCAGTCCGGATGGCCACTAAAGAGATCTCCATCCCACCAAACAGTGCCCGCATCAATTGCCTCCTGCTCAGTGTGCGAAACATGCGGGAGTGTTTTGCGAAAAACTTTTAGAATTTGACTGCTCACTAACAGACGACGCAGAAACGGAATGCCCAGAACCGCGACAACCACGGCCAGCAAAGCAATGGCAACTTGAAACAGATCAGCAGAAAGTTTGCTTTGGATAGCAATGATGAAAACAAAGACTACCAGCGCCAGTAACCACCCCCAGATGGAGGATCGAAAAAATGCCAACAAAATCATCACGGCCAGCATCACTAGCAAAGTCAATATCACCATTCCCATCCTCTCTTGTTCTTAGGAGAACCTCTATAAATCCTGAATTCCCCATCCCGGCAAAGGAATAGCCGCATTTTCAGAGGATCCTACTATCTGCATGTGCAGAACTTTAACGTCAGTACGTCTTGCTTACAATGCTTAACTTATTTCATGCACTCTACTAATTCATCCGTTAGCTTCCTTCAAGATGAGATCCATACAGGTTATCATCTGCTTCGGCTGGTTGCTTTGGGAATTTAATGATGCACTTGGAGCTCAGCCTGACTGGCCTCCATTTTTTCCAAGTTGATTATGCCCGGCGCCAGTAGTGCTTGTAGCGATGACTTTGACAGTTTGACTGAGCCGTATCGAACAGTCTAAATCCCGCTTTGTAACAGCTGTGACCTCATATAATTCGAATATTCTGTTACTGCGATATACATGGATCGAATGATAAATCCGGATAATTAGCGGGCAGCGATAGCAAGGAAAGTCTCTCCAAGAACATTATCATTAGAAACGGGACTGATATGTTTTTTGGAAAGAATGTGAGTTAAACTTATCCGCATGAAAACAAAGATTCCTTCTGGCAAACTAACGATAGGCATGTTCGTCTCTGATCTTGATCGATCATGGCTGGGTACACCCTTCTTGCTGCAAGGATTTCTAATCGAGAACGATGAAGAGATTAAGCAATTGCAAGAGTGTTGCACATTCGTTTTAATCGAATGGGACAGATCAGCACAAGGACTTCAAGCAGCTATTCCAGCCCCTAGAAAAACGGAGCCAGAAAGACAAAGTTTTATTACACCACAATCCACAAGCCTTACCGATGCTCCCGACAGCACTATTCAAACTCCTATCGCCGACCATTCGGCACCTGAACCCATCAAGGAAAAACCAGCTGACTTGCAAACCCCTGTCGCCCTGATTGTTAAAGATGCGGTGTTAGAACCGGCAGAATTGGGCCATTTAACTCACACCGAGACAACCCCAAAAAACTTAAATAAATACCTACACGCGACTCCGGAAGTGCAGTCCAAAGCGGGATTACTGGCCTCATTTTCCGGCAAAATAAAAGATTTTTTTAAAATAAAATCAGATTTTAAAGATAAATCTTACGCTCAAAAAAATTCTATCGATTCCGAGCAACACCCTACGGCACCGGAAGTGCGCATTGTGAGTGCACAGCGACCTGACTTTATTCCTGTCAACGTCGAGTTAACCATATACAACGAAGACAGACCGGTCGAGGAAGAGCTTACCCCAGCGGGCAAGGCTTATACACTCACAGAAGAAGTGCTTCATGGCCTTGTTCAAAACATACGTTCCGACAAAGACCTTGAGATCGAAGAAGTAGAGACTGTAATTCAGGAAGTAGTAGACAGTATGGTGCGAAATCCTAATGCGTTGATGTTGATCATG
>JBDSEJ010000155.1:0-4825 GCA_039920105.1 Candidatus Nitrotoga sp.
GATACTCAGCAGCCAGCTAAATAGAGGTATTTGACTTGTTTAAAATTTAAAAGATATAAATAATTATTGCTGTGTGATATTTATAAAATTAAAGTCAATAATATGACATCAACTTTGAAAGATAAAATTATATATGAGCTCTCTTCATCGAGCAGTATAAATTATGTAGAAGAAAATACTTTGGCATTGCTAGACAAAAAGGAAGATGTTATCAATGCACTTGAGCAGCTAGTTAAGGATCTCAAAATTTTATGCTGCAATATCACAAAAAATGGACGGTCTTTCAATGTATACTGGTTATCAATACTTGTAGCACAGAAAAAGCTTAAACAACATTCCGCTCTTTTTAGAACTAAGGTAAAAAAGAATATTTCTCGTCCAAAAATTAAAAATGAAAAAATTAAAATAAAGAAAGAATTGCCATGTACTACTCATTATGAAAAAACTTTACCCGATCGCTGGTGCAGGGCATGCGAGAAGAAACATCTCGCAACTGATTTCGCTAACTCTCGATCCAGACGATGCATTTCATCAACAATTATTTATAATCGAAACAAATCAGACATTCTTAATGAAAAAGCTAGGAAATGGCGTGAAAAGAAAAAACAGATCAATCAAACCGCTCAATCTAAAATAAGTTAAAAATATTTAATGAGATTATTTAACTCCGTTCTATAGTTTGAACTTTTACAGTTACCGATTTGTTAGGTGTCTGTCAGATTAATTCTAATTTAAATTTTTTAAAAAATCTTTATTTATGTACGTTTCTGTACAGATTAATATAATTGTTGATCTTATTATTCACTTCATTCTCCTATAGATACTTGGAGATATAACCCCATAAGATCTATTAATCTTTAATAATAAATCTGGTGGAAACTTGATCTAATAAATTTAGGAAACTTATCATGACATCAGGAAAAAGTAGTAGTAACAGTAGCGAAAATGACAAGAAAACAGACTCAAATAACAAAACTACTGGCGTTAAAGATGCTAAAGAAAAAGGTTCACACGGAAGCGATAGCACTTCTTCAATTAAAAGTGGAAATATGGGACAGCATGCTTCCAATACGAGCAAAACTACAAAAGGTAAAGATTGATCAATTCTTTCTTTAACCTTTAGTGGGAGACACTAGCCTTTGTGCAAAGGTAAGTGTCGATACGTTTTAATTATATTTATGTTAGTGGGATATCAGTGCCGATATCTTATTTAGGATACCTCTCCCACATTTTTTATTTAAAAGGAGCATTTCATGAAAAAGAATATTATTAACCTCGCAATAGTTTCTTGCTTTACTTTAACTGCTATATCTGCCTTTGCATATTCTGACAGGTCCATGTCTAATAGGTCTATGTCAGACAGGTCTATGAGCGTTGATTCAGATTCTGATTCCGCAGGGGCTGACAGATCCAGAAAATCTAATTCATCAAGATCAAATAGATCCCAACAGTCTGATAACGCAGGTGCAGAAAAAACTAGAGGGTCAAATAGGTCAGGGGTGGAGACGTCGGGAGCATATGGCACAACAATGTCGGATCGATCGCGTCAATCTAATACCTCAGGGTCTGATGATAGCGAATTTACATCTAAAGGTAATTCTAAACAAAGGGATTATTATAAGAACTATGAATATGTCATAAAAAGCGACTCTCAAGATCCTGTGGATTCAGCAAAAGATGCACAGGCACCTGGTAAAGTCTTAAATCGTGATAGATTAAATATTGAATGTAATACTACTGAAGGAGAAGATTCTGCCGGAACTAAGGGTAGAGGATGTCAACCAACCGGAAGTTAAGGTGATTTTTACCAGTAAAAAAATAGGCCATTTTTTGATGGCCTATTTTAATTTTAGGTTAATCGTAAAATAAGAAAATAGTTTATATTTAGTGATTTATGTGATTAAAAATGTTTAGCCAATAAACAGCCTTGGATAACTACAATTGATTTAATACTACTTAACGAGGTTAAATAAATTTTGGGCGCTCGAGATGCTGAGATTTGTATATCAAGTTTCTATCAAGAAGGTATGAGTCTATATCTCTATGACTTATCTTCACAGAAATTTCTGTTAGGCTAGTAATTTTTTTTACGAGCTTATAAGCAATCTGCGTATGCATCATTTTTTTATTTCGAGCCAAGGTCACATAAGCCGCATGTGACACTGCTACGAAACGCTCATTGGAAATATGTTCATCTATTCAGAAATAACCTGAATCTGTTTACAGATAAGCGATTTTTTGCAGGTTAAATTACATCCTATGAACGAGGTGCTCATTATTAAGGTATGGCGGGTTTGCAAGCAAAAGCTGATTAATTTTGTTGAGTTGGTAGGAAGTGGGCGTTATGTTTTTCCGGGATTAAGTTATTCAAAAAGTGTTATCAAACTTCACACCATCATACTTCGCATTATTTGCTTCGTTGAAAACTCTTGCCAAGTAGTTAGGTAGGTAAATAATGTCCTTGTTAGTAATCAATGCCGGTCACCCACTGTCAACGAAAGTCCGTTATCTCTTGTGCCAAGGCCAAGCAACCAGGGTACAGCAGTTTTAGCCCATTCTTGAGCGTTAGGAAAGCTGTGTGCATGCTCTCCAAAACTACAACGCAGCATGTCCGTGTTAATGATACCCGGGTTCAGCGGGATTGCCGCCATACCCTTTGGTATTTCTTGGGCCAGTGCTTTAGTCAATCCTTCTATTGCCCACTTGGTCGCACAATATGGAGCGACTTCCGCATTGACCGAGCGCCCCCAGCCAGAACTGAAATTGATAATGACACCATCTCGCTTGGCTACCATGGCTGGCACGAAATGCCGAAGAACGTTAGCCACGCCCTTGATGTTAACATCGACGAGCATGGAGAATTCACTGGCAGGCACTTTCCAAAGCGGTGCATTACGGTTTACGAGAGCGGCGTTGTTTATCAGCAGATTGGGCGAACCGGCCAATTTCAAACAATGTTTAGCCCACTCATATACAGACTCATCACTGGTGACATCCACCACCTCGAAGCGACTGTCTGACTCGTGAATAGTATTGAGTTCTTGTATCGCATCCTCTGATCTTCCACAACCTAAAACTCGGTGACCAAGGCGAATAAACCCCTCGGTCATTGCACGCCCCAAGCCACGGCTAACCCCGGAAATCACAATTACTTTAGAAGTCATACAATTCCCCAGGCGTACGTTCCATTTTGCTCAGGGATTATTGTCTGATTGTCACTGCTTGAGTGATGAATTGTCCCACAAAGAAGCTGAGAATCGCCCGGCACAGTATTTATTTAAATCAATATATTTACTACCACCAAAAATATAGCACCAAACATGCATCCAAAAAATACCAAGCGATCTGGATCAATCACAAATTTTTTCAGCATATTGATTCCCCCATTTAATTGCCTGATAGTCCGGGCGACATTTGGATGATAATGGAACGATCGTTCTATTGTCAACAGCGGCACGCCAAATACGATCAAGATTACGCCGCTTAATGTTTCACCTGTAACGAGAAATTAAATTACAACTAGTGCACATATCAATGCCGTGCCAATGTGCGCTACCGTACAGTAATGCATGGGTATTTAGTTGCATAATTTTTATAATAGTATTTTGGATTCATCATGATCTTTTCCAATGTAGAAATAGTTGTTAATTATTCGGCAAAAGCTTCCATTTCCGGACTGACCCGCCATATTAGTCAATTCATAAGCAGATGGGTTTCGGGGGGCGAATTAGTTGCTGGAGCTAATGCCGTTACAATAATTTCTGGCTTGAATAATCGCGCCTCTGCTGACTGGCTAAGGTGAATTCTTACTCTGAAAGAATACTGATGATTCCTTCAATAGCGATGGCGATGGGCTTGATGATTTTGGTGCTCGCCGCATGCGGTGGCGAAGCCAAATTACCAATTGCAGCCGGTACCGGGCTTAATCCCACATTGCCACCTCCACAACAGAATCTGATTCCAACAGTGCATATCGCTCCCGCTAAAGGCTGGCCTGAGGGAACCAAGCCGGTCGCTGCGCTTGGAACAGTTGTGACACGGTTTGCTGAAGGCCTTGACCACCCTCGGTGGATTTACGTATTGCCCAACGGCGATGTTCTAGTCGCCGAAACCAATGCGCCTCCCAAGCCTGAGGACGGCAAAGGTATTAAAGGATGGGTCATGAAAATGATGATGAGCAGGGCGGGTGCTGGGGTGCCAAGCGCTAACCGCATTTCACTTTTGCGAGACCTTAACGGGGACGGCATTGCGGAAGCCCGATTTGTGTTCCTCGACAAACTAAATTCACCCTTCGGGATGGCGCTTGTAAATAATGATTTTTTCGTGGCTAACACGGACGCGGTGGTGCGCTTCCCATACTCATCGGGTGAAACTAGAATCACAGCGCCGGGTGTAAAGATAATGGATCTCCCCGCGAGGCCTCTCAATCATCACTGGACCAAAAATGTAATAGCAAGTAACGACGGTACCCGACTTTATGTGACTGTTGGATCCAACAGCAACATTGCGGAAAACGGGATCGATAAGGAGGAAGGACGCGCCGCCATCTGGGAGTTGGAACTCCCAACCGGAAATAAGCGTATTTTCGCCTCTGGGTTGCGCAACCCGAATGGGATGGCCTGGGAAGGCAACAGCGGCGCATTGTGGACCTCTGTGAATGAGCGCGATGAACTGGGCAGCGATCTTGTGCCTGACTATATGACGTCGGTGCAGGACGGCGGTTTTTATGGCTGGCCGTACAGTTATTTCGGCCAGCACGTCGATACGCGCGTGCAGCCGCAAAACCCCGCACTCGTCGCCACCGCAGTGCGGCCGGACTATGCGC
>JBDSEJ010000156.1:0-3340 GCA_039920105.1 Candidatus Nitrotoga sp.
CTTGGCTTTGCGAAGTGCTTCACGCGCCATCGCCAATTGGTCTTTTCCGCCCGCTATTCTCGCCATGATTAGTCCCTAGATTTATCATGGCCATATTATTACTGTTTTTAATGCTAAATGGAATTAGGCAAGCTCTTGGTTGCCCGCGAAAAACCATTAACCTGCGATGCGGTCAAAATAGAGGTTGTCCCTGACGCTACATCCGATACCAACGGCACTCGAAAAATCATTCTGTGTTTCACCATTCACTGGGGTTCCAGCCCTCAACACTTCCTGAAAGGTGGTTACCATGTTTACTAAAATCGATTCTCCCGATAACGTCATAGCTTTCGCCCTGAGTGACAAACTTGGCGCAGCCGACATGAAACAATACGAAAGTGCCTACAGCAGTCGGCTTGAGAAACCGGGCAAGCTTGCCCTCTGTGTCGACTTCACCGGCTTATTGGATGTAAGCGCCCAAGGCGCGATGGAAGGCGCCAAAGCCGATCTGGAACTTTTCCGACACATCAAACGATTCAAGCGCTTTGCGGTTATTTCCGACAAAGAATGGCCGACCATCGTCCTCGGCCTAGTCAAATCGCTGCTGCCGACACTGGAATCGAGGCTATTCAAGCCAGCCGAGCGCGAGCAAGCGGTGAAGTGGGCCAGCGAAACGTCAACCATACCGGCGAATGCCAAAGGATCGATGCGGCTGGTGAAGACCTCAAAGGCTGAAGTGCTTGCTTTCGAGATTGAGGGGGTTCTGACCTCGGAGGCAGTCGCCGGCATGATGGACGACTTCAATACTTGGCTAGCGGCGCACGACAAAGTGCGTCTGATGGCGCACTTCAAGAATTTCGTCGGCATTGATTTGAGCGTCTTAATGCAGAGTGCCCTTCTTTCTATGAAACTTGAAGCGCTTAAGAAGCTTGAACGCTACGCAGTCGTCGGCTCACCAGTCTGGATGACGAAGATCATTGAGGTAGCGGGCTCGACGCTCCCAAATTTTGAACTGCGCACATTCGATTCCAACCAAGAGGACGACGCGTGGGCTTGGCTAGATGCCAAGCGCGTCTGAGCATCAGCCGCCGAACGGTTTTACACATTTAAAGTTGGGCGGCACCACACCGACTGACAACGACAACACTTGGCGTTGTACATCATAAACAATGTAGTTAATGTGAGAGCTTGGACTCCACATGCTTGTTGCTTAAGAGCTTAGTGCCATGCATGTTGCCCAGCCAATCCAGTTGAGTTCTGATAAAAATCGCCACTTGCGAATTCTTCCCCAGCGCAAACGTTCTAAGCACAAGTTCAAATTCGTAATCGCACCTTCCGTTGTCTGCGGCCGAAAAGACGGACAAGGACATCACACATAAGCATGACGTTGGCCGCCAAATTGCAGCGCTAGCAGGTGCGCTTTCTTCTGCGTGGCCGAACTGCTGAGTGCCATCAAAGCATATATCCCCTGCATAGCGCCAAATTGACCTAGTATGAAATTCGACTGCTGAGCGATCATTAATGCAATAAACTTAAATCAGTGTATTTAGCTGTAAGAAAACCTGGCTTGCTCCGACCAACGACACAGGAGACAGAATCTCCTGCTTTATCCACTTAAAAAAAGGAGTTTTACTATGAACAACCATCAAATATTATCAGCAGCAATCGGTAGCCTGTTAGCACTTGGGCTAGCCACTAATGCCAGCGCTGCTGGCAAAAAAACGGATATGGAGCAATGCTATGGTATCGCCAAGGCAGGCAAGAATGATTGCTCTAGCAACAAGAGTGCACATTCATGCGCTGGCCAAGCCACCAAAAACAATGATGCTGAGGATTTCGTAGCCTTACCCAAAGGTACTTGTGACAAAATTGCTGGTGGCGTTTTGAAAAAGTCCGCGTAATGGAAAAGCCCGCAAGCGATTCTTTGCCGTGCATCGTCGGTATCGGGTTGCGGGCGCCTCACTATTGTGAGGTACTGGAGAAACTGCCCAAGCTCGGCTGGGTAGAAGTGCATAACGAGAATTTTTTCGGGGGAGGTGCGTCTTTGCGTACCTTGCTCAAGGTGCGCGAGCATTATCCTGTCAGCCTGCATGGCGTTGGGATGGGGCTGGCTTCAACCGCGCCGCTGGATCAGGCGCATTTATCTGCTTTGTATCATCTTTGTGATGCGGTGCAACCCGCCGCCGTGTCAGAACATTTGTGCTGGAATTCTGTGCCAGACATAACTATCAACGGTCCCATGGTCATCAACGACTTGCTTCCGTTTCCCTATACTCAAGCGGCTCTTTCCCGCGTGGCAAGTCGAGTTGAACAGGTGCAGCAAAAGCTTGGTCGCCGACTGCTGGTAGAAAACCTCTCAAGCTACTTGTCATTCACGTGCAGTGAAATGAGCGAGGGAGAGTTCCTGTCTGAATTATCACAGCGTACTGGCTGTGCCATCCTGTTCGATGTCAACAACCTGTATGTAAACGCACAAAACCTGGGCGTGGATGCTCAGGCTTTCATAAAGGCGCTTCCAGCTGACGCGGTGGCGGAATACCACCTTGCTGGGCACAGCATACAGGATGGTTGCCTGGTAGATACTCATAGTACTCAAGTATGCGCCGAAGTGTGGGCGCTGTATGAGTTTGCCTTGCAACACATCGGGGCGCGCCCAACGCTGATCGAATGGGATAGCGATATACCTGCGTTGGCAATATTGCAAGGTGAAGCGAACAAAGCGCAGCATCGGCTGGAGGAATATCATGCCTGTGCTAAATGACGACCTGTCCGATTTTGCCCGCACCATCGTGCATGGCAAGGAGCCATCGTCGCGGATCGACGCGAGTTACTCGAATTATTCTGCCACCACCGCCATCGAAGTTTACCGCAACAATTATCGCGGGAATCTGCATGACACACTTGCAGGCGCATATCCAGTCATGGAGCAACTCGTGGGCAAGGAATTTTTCCGGCTATTGACACGGCGATTCAGCGAGCAACATTTTTCGCACAGCGGAAACTTGCATCACTATGGAGCGGAGATGGCAGCTTTTGTTGCAACCTTCGAACCTGCACAAGAATTAGCTTACCTGCCGGATGTTGCGGTGCTGGAATGGGCCTGCCACTGCGCCTATTTCGCAGACGATGCCGCAACACTGGACATCGACAAGCTGGCGCAGGTACCACCCGAGCAATATCCAAATCTAATTCTTCACACTCACCCAGCGTGTTATCTGGTGCGCTCCTGCTATCCGATCGCCGCCATCTGGCATGCCCATCAACCCGGTGCGTCCGGTGACTTCCACATTGATCTGGATAGCGGTTCCAGCAACGCACTGATCAGTCGCAAGAATGATGTTGTCTTGGTCAGCGAACTGAC
>JBDSEJ010000157.1:0-2993 GCA_039920105.1 Candidatus Nitrotoga sp.
TTTAGATATCAGCGGTGGTGATAATGCATTGGGTAAAGATTTGGCAATGCACATCGCTGCGAGTAAGCCGATATGTGTTTCCAAAGAACAGGTATCTCAGGAATTGCTTGATACTGAACGAAAGATATACACCGCACAAGCAGCAGAAAGTGGAAAGCCGAGTAACATAGTTGAAAAGATGGTGGAGGGGCGTATTGCTAAGTATTTGGCCGAAGTTACACTGTTGGGCCAACCTTTCGTGAAGGATACTGATATTTTGGTAGAGAAGTTATTGTCCACCCATGGCGTGAAGGTCAATGCGTTCCAGATGTTCGTGGTGGGTGAAGGTATAGAGAAGGTGATAGTGGATTACGCTGTCGAAGTTGCTGCAGCAGCGAAGGTATAATTAGATGCCAGTTGTTCCAGCATACAAGCGCATCCTGCTCAAGCTTTCCGGGGAAGCCCTGATGGGGGATGATAGTTACGGCATTAATCGTGCTGTGATTGAGCGAATTGTTAGCGAAATTGGTGAGGTGGTTGGGCTGGGTGTACAGGTGGCGGTGGTGATCGGAGGTGGCAACATCTTTCGCGGAGTTGCGCCAGCCGCTGCCGGGATGGATCGTGCCACCGCAGACTATATGGGAATGCTAGCTACCGTGATGAACGCCATGGCCCTGCAGGATGCTATGAAGCGTTTTGGTTTGGAATGTCGGGTGCAGTCGGCCCTCAATTTGGAACAAGTGGCTGAGCCATTTATACGAGGTAAGGCATTGCGCTACCTGGAGGATGGTAAAGTGGTGATATTTGCTGCCGGCACGGGTAATCCGTTTTTCACCACCGATACAGCCGCCGCGTTGCGTGGCGTAGAAATGGATGCGGAAGTTGTCATTAAGGCGACGAAGGTGGACGGGGTGTATACCGCCGACCCGAAGCTGAATCCAGCTGCTATTCGTTATCAGAAACTAAGTTTTGATGAAGCGATTAACAAAAATTTTAAGGTGATGGATGCTACTGCATTGACCCTATGCCGTGATCAGAACCTACCGATCATTGTGTTTAGTATCTTCAAGCATGATGCGCTGAAGCGTGTAGTAATGGGGCAGGATGAAGGGACGTTGGTACACTGTAACTGATGGAGAGAAAATGTAATGATTTCTGATATCAAAAAAAATGCTGAACAGAAAATGAATAAGTCGCTGGAAACGCTTAAGGTGGATTTTGGCAAGATTCGTACTGGTAGGGCACATACTGGTATTTTGGATCATGTGAGTGTTGATTATTATGGAAGCCCAACGTTAATCAGCCAAGTTGCTAATGTGACTCTGATTGATGCACGCACCATCGGGGTGCAGCCGTGGGAAAAAAAAATGATTGCACTGGTGGAAAAAGCGATACGCGACGCTGATCTGGGACTGAACCCGGCAACCAATGGGGATTTAATCCGCGTACCTATGCCGATGTTAACCGAAGAGCGTCGCCGAGACTTGATCAAGGTAGTGCGTGGTGAATCGGAGAACGCTAAGGTGGCCATCCGCAACATACGTCGCGATGCAAATGAGCAACTTAAGAAGGCGCTAAAAGATAAAGAAATTGGTGAAGATGATGATCGCCGTGGGCAGGATGAGGTGCAGAAACTTACTGACCATTACGTAGTAGAAATTGACAGGTTGTTGCAAATTAAAGAAATTGATTTAATGGCGGTTTGACTGTATCACATATGAAGTGGTACACATTAAAAATGCGAACGCTTTGCTCGTTTGTGAGGTCAGAGTGGTCTTTGTCCTCGCAAGACTGCTTCAGAGGCTCTTGATGGCGGCCTATCAAAGTCCCACCCAAACCGTCCCGGCTAAACCACAAGTGCCACGCCATATTGCCATCATTATGGATGGCAATGGTCGCTGGGCGAAGCAGCGCTTTCTGCCACGTATAGCTGGGCATCAGCGCGGTGTGGAAACGGTACGTGAGATAGTGAAAGTCTGCCGCGAACTTGGGGTCGAATACCTGACCCTGTTTGCCTTTAGTAGTGAGAACTGGCGTCGACCGGCAGACGAAGTTTCCTCCCTGATGCAGTTATTCCTGAAAATGCTTGAACGTGAAGTATCCAAGTTGCACGAAAATAGCATTCGGCTAAAAATAATCGGTGATCGTAGCCGTTTTGATGCCAAACTTAATGAATGCATTTTGAACGCGGAACAATTGACTGCAGGCAATGTTAGCTTGACGCTTACCGTTGCCGCCGACTACGGCGGACGCTGGGATATTATGCAAGCTATGCAGACTTTGCTTCAAGCACGCCCGGATTTGTCTAACGGTTTTAACGAAAGCGACTTGGAAGCGTATCTTTCAATGCATTATGCACCTGAGCCAGATTTATTTATCCGTACTGGCGGTGAACAACGTGTCAACAATTTCCTGCTGTGGCAACTGGCTTATACCGAGTTGTATTTTACCGATACGCTGTGGCCCGCTTTTGATGGCAAAGCATTGAAACTTGCTATCCAGTCTTAATATGCTCGGGAGCGTCGCTTCGGCCGAACTAGTGAGCAAGTTCGGAGTGAGCTGATGCGGGATGGCAAAGCAAGTGCTTAAGCAGCGTGCGATCACAGCCGTTATCTTGCTGGTGCTGTTCCTGTTAGCGCTTTTTTTATTGCCCACGTTGGGGTGGGCTATGTTGATAATTATCATTGTAATGCAAGGGGCATTGGAGTGGGCGCATTTATCCAAGTTGTCCAAAAATACCGTCAGTGCTTATTTGTGGCTAACTTTGGCTGTAATGTTGGGTATCGTATGGCTTGATTCGCAAAATTCTGGGCAGACTGAGTCATTACATATGCTCATTTATGGAACGTCAGTGCTGTTATGGCTAATTGTTGTGCCACTTTGGCTGATCAATCGTTGGCAAGTGCGCCAACCGCTGTTTATGATGCTAACTGGTTGGTTATTATTAATTCCGACTGGATTGGCGATGATGGACTTGCGTACACAAAATCCCTGGTGGTTATTGGGAGTGATGG
>JBDSEJ010000158.1:0-1924 GCA_039920105.1 Candidatus Nitrotoga sp.
TCCTGTCGCCACGAGAATATACCTTGATTAATGCCTGCTCGATAAATGCTTCCGTATAACGTGATGCCATTGCTTCCTCCTAAATTTAAGTAAAATTTAGAGGCGACAACTAGTCTGACACAGGGGGTCGACAAGCCGAGTCCCGAAGTGTATCTATGATATGAAAATAATTTTTTCAACTTTACAGACTCAACGAATTGCCAATAACGACATGCCTCAATGCGCATAAAAGGTGTCTGACAATCAAATATTTATGTTGGACTCATACCATGACAAGTTTTTTAAGACTAAAATAGCCTGACGCGCTTTACCATGTCACTACAAGAGAGAGGGAAAATCAAGTCGGCTGACCCCTTGATTCCAATGTCTAGTGGATGGATTAGCATCTAATGGAAAAGGCGGACTCAACGAGGGTTAACTTATGAAAAGCAATAACAGTCACAGCATCGTCATCGGCTACATTTTGTGGATTTTCGGCTTTATGGGAGCCCATCGTTTTTACTACGGGCGGCCCATCTCGGGGATCATCTGGCTGTTTACCCTTGGCCTTTTTTTTATCGGCTGGATTGTTGATTTGTTCATTATTCCAAAGATGGACAAAAGTGCGGACCGACGCTATCTCGATGGCCCGATTAACTACAACCTTGCCTGGATTTTACTCACTTTCCTTGGGGTGTTTGGAATACATCGGTTCTATCAAGGCAAATGGATTAGCGGAATCATTTATCTCTGCACTCTAGGTATTTTTGGCATAGGGGTGGTCTACGACTGGTGTACCTTGAACGATCAGATTGATGAGTTGCATCGTGAACGGGTTGCAGCCTAGCGGGCGTTGCGCTTCGTGAGCAAAGACAAATGTTCCATGAAACCGTGAGAAATCAAGATGTCTGCCAGCTTTATCGAAATCAAAGAGTCAAATAATTGATAATAAAATCAAACTGTCTGCCCCTTAGTGGCTTCCGCCGCCAATAAGGTCGCGGGTTTAACAAGCCTGGGGAGCGCGGCAGATAAACGCTATTCGTTAAACCTCCAAAATGGGGATCGCATGAAACTGCTAATAAACTTGTTCGTTATTGCAATCGCCCTTCTTATCCCATCAGCAGTATCAGCAGTCGACAATGAGTTATTCAATGACTTAATATCAAAAATCCGCTTCAAAGATTATGCTCAGGTTGAAAAGTTCCTTGAATCGAACAAGCCCTCTCTTGCAAGTTATCCTGAATATTATGTGTTATTGCTGAATTATGTGATTTCAAAAGGTGACAAGACGGGAATAGTTGTTGCCAAAGGTACTCCTAATGGAGACGATTTATCGTTAACAAGTAAGGAATCAGGAGAGGTCGTTGGATTTCTCGGCACCAGAGGCGGTTACGATGAAGAGCTAATTGTAAACGGCATTACCGACACCCAAAAAGCCCTTAAGTCATTTAATTCAAGATTAGACATTCATTTTGGTATTGTTTCAGTTGCGGCACGTATTGAAAGGTTGGACATAGTTGGAAATCAACTGAAAAAAATTTTAGAAGATTCAATAAAACTCGACAATAAGTGGATTTGGGGGCCAATCAATTCAATGGATGGAGACCCAAAAGAATTCATGATTCAAAATGTAGTATCCAATACTTCATTACTTTTCCGGGCAAACACAAAACAAGCAGACGAAGCATTAACAAGTGTTTCTGAAACACTTGTTAAGCTATATCCGAATGAAATCTACGGATATGCAAATCTAGGGACTTTATGTCTAGCCCAAAAAGAATATGACTGTGCAGAACAATATTACAACCATGCACTGAAATTATTCTAAATCGCATTAGAAACAGAATTAATTATCCAAGGCCACCGAGTAATGCTGGCGACACGCTCAGTATCATTTTCCATTGTTCGTAGCGCCTCAACCAAGTGATCTTCAAGAGCATCAATG
>JBDSEJ010000159.1:0-5856 GCA_039920105.1 Candidatus Nitrotoga sp.
GTGAAGTTCTGCTGGATGGTGAGAATATTCTCGACAAAAAGCAGGATCTCAACACGCTTCGGGCCAAGATCGGTATGGTATTCCAGAAACCGACTCCGTTCCCCATGTCTATTTATGACAACATTGCCTTCGGTGCGAAACTTTATGAAAACCTGAGCCGCCACGATATGGACGAGCGGGTGGAATGGGCATTGCGGAAAGCAGCGCTGTGGACGGAGGCGAAGGATAAACTGAAACAGAGCGGCACCGGACTGTCCGGTGGTCAGCAACAGCGCTTGTGTATCGCGCGCGCGATCGCGGTAAAACCGCAAATCTTGTTACTCGACGAACCGACCTCTGCACTCGATCCGATTTCTACGGCACACATCGAAAAGCTGATCGATGAGCTGAAAGCAGAATTCACCATCATCATCGTAACCCACAATATGCAGCAGGCAGCGCGCGTGTCAGACTACACCGCCTATATGTATCTGGGTGACCTGATCGAATTTGGCGACACCAGCACGGTTTTCACCAACCCTAAGCGCAAGGAAACGGAAGATTACATTACAGGCCGATTCGGTTGATCGTTCGCTATTCCTTATTTTCATTAGAGTAAACTACTTATCTATACCCGCAACAACATTCTGATGTGCAGATACTAAAGATTAAGAATTCTGCGAGAACTACTCCCTCATTACAGAATGGGAACTTCAATTCAGGAATTCTTTAATTTCTGCCCATAACGACCTATATGACAGAGCTGCCCGACACTTTGGTGCATAGCTGGCAAGTGCAGCGCGAATAGTCCCCATCCGTTCTATATCGCTGGCATAGGGAATCGCAGTATTAAGCAGTCCGGTTAAAGTTTTCGGTGGCTTTTCAACAATAAGCCGGTGCAGCTGCTTGCGCATATCTACCATGGAAAAAAAAGGAAGCACCAGAAGGTGTTCCAGACTACTTTCTTTGCGAAATTTCAGAAGTTGGTCGAATGTTCGTAACGATAAAATAGAAGGAATGGTCGGCACCAACAAGATATCAGCCGCCTGAAATACGTTTTCGGATACTAGCGAAATACCGGGCGGACAATCCAGAAAAACAACGTCATAGTCGTCATCCAGGTTTTTAAGTAATTTTCGTAATTGCCGCGTTGGTCTTTTAGCTTCTTCCAAAAACAAATCCATATTCCGAAAGGAAAAATCCGCAGGAATAAGGTCGATATTGGGATAATCAGTTCCCTTGATTAGCTCATCCAAACCTTGCTTGCCATCTAACAGAGTTTGTAAGCCTCCTTTTATCTTGGGTTTAACACGAAAATAGAAAGAAGCCGCACCTTGCGGATCCAAGTCCATAACCAGTGTGCGATCACCCCCACAACTTGCCAGATAGGCTAGATTGACAGCCGCTGCAGTTTTACCAACCCCTCCCTTAATGTTGTAGCAGGCAATTATCTTCATGAAAGCGGGCTTCATTTTGAATATTGGGTTTAAATAGTCTCTTGAAAGCTAAGCGGTTCTTATTTTCCGTGAACACCGTAAATCGTGTCTCAAATATTTTGCGTACCTGCCTTTGCCGTTTTTCAAGCATTTGCAGAATAATATCAATTGCCACCAATGTACGTTTAGTCGCTACACTTTCTGACTTCATCTGGGACCTGAATGTCGCCAATGACGCAATTTGCACATGAAGATCCTGGTGTTCTCCAATTTTATTTTGAAGAGATTTCAGCACTTTAATTAACTTCTTGATCTCATCCGCCGGATAGATACTTTGGAAAAATTCAATCAAATACCGCAGCTTTTTGCATGACTTGCGCAGCTCATGCAAATCTTCGGGTGGGCTGCTCGCATTGATAGCCTTACCTTCTTTAATGACACGTCGAACCATGCGCCATATTCGTTTATTTGCAACATCATACGTAGGACAGTGTGCATTATGAAGAGTTGTTCGTGTTGACAATGGTCCTTTCAAGTACATTAGCCAACTTGCAATCATTTTTCTATAACGAGCTGACTCTAGATGCATAACTAGCTTTTTATGTTCGATTGTCCGATGTTTTCCCAGAAAATAGTAAAGCGGGTCAAGGTCATCCCTCAGGCTTTGTTTGTAAGATCCGAAATTCAACAGATGAACATCAAGGTCACGTGTTGGACCGGTTATTTCTCCTAGCCATGCAAATTTTCGACTAAATTGTTTCCATATTTGGTGTGGAAAAACATCTCTGATTTGCCCTAAAGCCGTATCCCCCCGATGAACAGCGACGCGAAAGTCATGGAGAAACTCTGAATCCAAATCAGCTCTTATGCCCCATTCATTAGCTTCAATAATCTCAAGCAGGCGCAATAAAATGTTGCGCATCACCACCTCAATATTTGTCTCCCGACTTAACTTTAAATTCAAATTGGATGAATATGCCCCAGGCTGTAGTTCAATTGCTGTCATTGCCCTTTGAACCGTACCCTGACCATCAACTTTAAGAAGTAACTGTTGATCGATTACTTGTAAAACTTCTTTAAAAATGGGTTTATAACCTTTCACGGACTCTATGAACAAAGTAACAGGAAGCTTATGTAGCTTGGATTTTGTCAATCCCAAAATGTAATTTTCTTCAATACCCAACCGCGCGACCGTTTTTCTTTCTTTATTCAACACAATCAGGGCATGTACCTTACAATTCATGCGAAAAAGAGGCAATAAGACACGCATTTCCAGTATGGCCTCCAGACGTTCACGCAGATCACAATCTGGCAGATCCCAAGCGAAACGAATTGTGTTATTAATTGAAGTGTTGCTATACATTTCATCAGTCACATAGTTGCGCCAACGCAATGCTAAGCCACCGGCTCCAGATTCCTCTTCAATAAGGCCACCGGCAGAATAAATTCGCCAATCAAAACTATCAAAGTAGGTACGCTGCAGCACATGTGTATGCAATTCTTCACATTGCATGCATGTGAAGAATTTATTTTTTATATCCGATATTTTTGTGTCGACGGGAATGACAAAACTCATCCGATTGACTGTGGCGCTCACCCGATGCACGAACATTACTTTCTTCGAATTGGTCATACTAGATTATTTATATGACCGCATAAAAATGGGTAGCCGGAACTCACGACTGTAGATTCCAGTATGTCGCATACAAATGATTCTCTGCCTTGCCGCTTGGAGTATTCATTTGTAATTTTGAATACGCTTATCAGATGATAATGTCAAAATTAGCCCGACTTTTACTGAACTTTTATTTTGCATGAGCATGAGCACTATAAAACATATAGCCTCGATCAACTTTGCTTCTAACTTCAGGATGCAAAGCGATAGATTTCCGCAATTCTAGGACCAGATCGAACAGTGACTCTGTGGCTCCTGAATTCAATTCCAATTCAACTTTGCAAATCAGAACCTGCTTATCTTTTACCTGAATTTTGCCTACATCCAACGCAAGCTCAATTAAACCGTTGGGAAGCTCCATCAAGCCTTGCGTAAACTCAGGGCAATCTTCAGGCGCATAAGTGCCAGATTTTGTGAATCAAAGTACATGCTGTAAAGCATCTCCTTGACGGCTCGAATTTGCTTGCCGACTTAAGCAATGGGTATTGTAATAACTGGAGGATACTTGTGCTATCAATGAGTAGCTTCAATTCAATTTCAGTTTACATAAACAAGAAAGTACAGAGTATTTTAAGTCACAAAAAATCTACTATCTGAGAACTCTATTCATAAACATTTTTTGCAATCAATATATTATTGAAAAATAGACTCCCACATCTTTCCATTCTTTGATCTCTGCCTGCAACGCACTTTCTGTAAGCGGATTTTGCTCTATCCATTTTTTATCAAGTTTAATGCGATACTCATTGCCGCTCCTTTTCAATTGCATTTTAGGCAAAGTCACGTCCGTACGACTACGACAAAACAAAACAGCCAGACGCAATGCTAATATTGCGGTCCAATCTTGTATCATTCCCGACAACTTTGGCACCTTGGAAAGCGACCCACGTTGCGCTCTTACTTGTAACCCCAGCTGAAACTGCTCCATTTTAGAAAAGCCCGGCATATCAGCGTTTTCTAGAATGTAAGCTGCATGTTTGTGAGAGCCACTATGTGCGATGGAAACACCTATTTCATGCAATCTGGCCACCCACTGCAACTGCTGCTGTGCAGTGTCAACATCAACATCGGGACCTTGCGCCACTTGCTTAAAAAAGGACAACGACAAATCCTCCACACGTTTGGCTTGTAATGGATCAATATGATAACGTCGCATAAATTGGCTCACCGTAACATCACGCATATCCTGATGATGCAAACGACCTAACAGGTCATATAAAACCCCTTCTTTAAGGGCGGCACCCGCTACGCTCATATGCTGAATATTCAACTCAGTGAAAACTGCCGACATAATGGCGAATCCACCAGGCAAGACGGGAATGCGATCCGCTTTCAGGCCAAGTGTATCCAACCGTTTGCACTCTCCTGCTTTCAGTAACATAGAACGTAGCTTTGCCAGCCCCTCTGCTGTTATACCTTCATTACTCCAATCGTTTTGCTTTAACAAATCCGCCAATGCACGTGCTGTACCAGATGACCCGATCGCCTCTTGCCAATTTCCGTCGGAAAATTCAAAACGAATTGATTGTAACTCCATGCGCGCAGCAAGTTCCGCCTGCTGCATGGCAGCTTTAGTGATTTTACCGTCGCCAAAAAAACGCTTGCTATAACTGACGCAGCCCATATACAAGCTTTCCATTCGAAGTGACTCCAGTCCTTCACCAATTACGCATTCGGTAGATCCACCGCCGATATCAATCACCAATCTATGATTTTGCGATGGTGGCATGCAATGTGCCACACCTAGATAGATTAACCGCGCCTCCTCTCGACCCGCGATTACTTCGATCGAAAAACCCAAGGCTTCTTCTGCTTTTTCAAGAAAAGCAGATGCATTTTTAGCCAGCCTGAAAGTATTTGTACCAACCACCCTTACAGCATGGCTAGGCAAACCTCGTAAGCGTTCGCCGAAACGCTTAAGGCACGCAAGGGCACGTAATTGGGACTCGTCATCCAAAAAATTGTCCTGCGTTAGCCCCGCAGCCAAGCGTACCGTTTCCTTTAAGACATCGAGTGGATATATCTGATCTTCCACCACTCGCGCAATTTGTAGCCGGAAACTATTGGAACCTAAATCCACTGCGGCAATGGTATCGTAAACTTGCACAGTCATTACCTATCAACACAAGGTTAACCACTATTCAGTGGGATATATAGCTTATCGACGCGACAAACCCGCTCAACATCGTAACAACCGATCAATGCTTAGTTGGCCGGCCTGTTTTCAATATTTCGACCTGCCCTACCACATTCACCAATTCAGAATCCGACAGCTTTGACAAGCACAGTAACCCAGCTCGCAACAATTCACTTTTCTTTACATGAACACCTGTCAGCAGGCACTTCCTCTTTAATGCGGCGAATTGCGAGTATTCATTTTCAGGCATGCTGAAACTATCACGCACCATTTTAATTTTTTTAGGCTTATCTGCCTTTGATGTTTTCCCCACTTTAACAACTTTAGAAGTTGTTACCTCAGATTTTGCGACAGGATTTTTGTTTTCCACTTTGGCCGCCACCTTGGAGGGAGTTACGGCTTTAACCGTTGGTGCAGGTTCAGGCTTATTGCTTGCTACCCCTTTAGTTGGTAAAGATCTTGCAGCAGTTTTAGATTTAATAGCAGGTTTGGCACTAACAGCATTTTTAGTTTTAGTAGTCATGGCTCGCTCCAAATTAAAGAGAATTCAAAAAATAGTTACCTGTGAAGATTCACCTGGTTATCTTACATGATAAAGTTATAAACAGTTTATATAATAATAAACATAT
>JBDSEJ010000160.1:0-3283 GCA_039920105.1 Candidatus Nitrotoga sp.
GTATATTCAAAACTCTGGTTTGGCTGGAGAACTGGTTGCTCACCCACGACCCCCTGACCGCGCACTTCCTGCACATATTCATTGGCATCGGTAATAATCCAATGACGACTGATCAGTTTGACAGTGGTGTCGCTCTCATTAGTTATGGTGATGGTATAAGCGAAAACAAAACGATCATCGGCCTCATCCGACTGCTCGGCCAAATAATTTACTTCGGTGGTGATTTTTACTTTATATTTATTGTCATTTTCCATCGTTGTATTACACCTCATTTTGTCCAGTATGACAAGGCTGACGGAGACTTGAACTTTAAAAGCAAAGTGAGTTCAAATATCAGCCTTATAAGTTTAATATTAAGCAAGGTTGTGCGAGAGTCAGGTTACGAAATTGACGTGGGCAGTTTCTCTGTTTTTGCTTTTGCGTGGAAGCGGCTATTTCCCCGTCATTTTACATTTTGCTGCATAATAAACCGCCACTTTCCTGCACAGCATAAGTTATGAAGTTTTAAAAAATTGCAATTGAAGTCCGAACTATAGTTATTGTTTCATAATGTCTGAATTTTATTCGATTTCAGTTGGCTGGTGTTGAGGGTGGCTAGCAACTATAATCGCGCCCTTGTTTAATTTTTGGTCGTTTCTGGACTATGCAATTATTCGCCTTTGGCATTAACCATCAGACCGCGCCACTTGTTGTGCGTGAGCAGATTGCGTTCAATGTCGATGCAATGGAGCCAGCTCTGCGCGACTTGGTCGGGCATGGCGCAGCCAAGGAAGCGACCATTCTTTCCACCTGCAACCGTACCGAGGTGTATTGCAGTACGTATAAGCCGGCGCTGATAATTAACTGGTTGGCTAGTTATCATGAGTTGAAACCGCGTGAAATCGAACCGTACCTTTATACCCTGCCGCATGAGCAGGCGGTAAAGCATGCTTTTCGCGTGGCCAGCGGGTTGGACTCGATGGTGCTGGGTGAACCGCAAATTTTGGGCCAAATGAAGCAGGCAGTGCGTTATGCTGAGCAGGCTGGTACGCTGGGCTACTTGCTTCATAAGCTGTTCCAGCGCACCTTCTCGGTGGCCAAGGATGTGCGTACCCAAACCGAGATTGGATCTAATTTAATTTCCATGGCGGCCGCAGCGGTCAAGTTGGCCGAGCGCATTTTCCCAAGCATTGCAGAACAGAGTGTGTTGTTTATCGGCGCCGGGGAGATGATCGAACTGAATGCAGTGCATTTCGCGGCTAAATTGCCAAAGCGTATTACCGTTGCCAACCGAACCCTGGAGCGCGCCCAGGTATTGGCGCGGCGCATCGGCGGACACGCCATCACGTTGAGTGAATTGCCGGAACAATTGGCGCAGCACGATATCATCGTGACCAGTACCGCCAGCCCGCTGCCTATACTGGGTAAGGGTATGGTTGAGAGCGCACTTAAGGCGCGCAAGCATCGGCCACTTTTTATTGTCGATCTTGCAGTTCCGCGTGATGTTGAAGCCGAAGTGGCTGATATGGACGATGTGTTCCTATATACCGTTGATGATTTGTCCGAAGTGGTGCGCGATGGCTTGGATGCACGTCAGGGTGCGGTCAAAGAGGCCGAAGTGATTATTGATTCTGGCGTGATGAATTTCATTCACTGGATGGATTCACGTGAGGTAGTGCCTACGATCCGAGCGTTGCGCGATCACGCTGAACGTCAACGACGGCACGAGATGGAAAAAGCCCTGCGCCTGTTGACCAAAGGCGAAGAGCCGGAAAAGGTACTGGAATCTTTAAGCAATGCGCTTACCAATAAATTTTTGCACGCGCCAACCCATGCACTTAATCATGTACAAGCTGAAGAACGCGAAGCTTTCCTTGACATGGTGCGCCGTATTTATCACATGCACCCCACAGAATGAAACCTAGCATTGCCACTAAACTCGCCCAATTGGGCGAGCGTCTGGACGAGGTCCGTCGACTTTTGAGCAGCGAAAATGCTACTCACGATATGGAAAGTTACCGCAAGCTCAATCGAGAACGCGCGGAGCTGGATCCCGTAGTGGAGCTATATCATGCCCATCAAGCCTGTGCTGATGATATCGCAACCGCACTAGAAATGGCGGATGACCCGGAAATGCGCGAATTTGCTGCCACTGAGGTGAAGCAAGGGCGCGAACGATTGGAGCAGATTGAGGAAGATTTGCAGAAGCAGTTGCTGCCGAAGGATCCCAATGACGATCGCAACGTGTTTCTGGAAATCCGCGCGGGCACAGGCGGTGACGAAGCCGCATTGTTTTCTGGTGACCTATATCGCATGTATGCGCGTTTTGCCGAACGTAACCACTGGCAGGTTGAAGTCATTTCCGAAAGTTGCGGCGAAAAGGGCGGTTTCAAAGAAATCATTGCACGCATAGTCGGGCAGGGTGCTTATTCGGTAATGAAGTTTGAGTCTGGCGCACATAGAGTACAGCGTGTGCCGACGACTGAAACGCAAGGCCGAATTCACACGTCGGCCTGCACCGTGGCAGTGCTGCCGGAAGCGGATGAAGTCAGCGACGTGGTGTTGAATCCTGCCGATTTGCGCATCGACACCTTCCGTGCTTCGGGTGCAGGCGGTCAGCATATCAATAAAACCGATTCGGCCGTACGTGTAACACACCTGCCTACGGGCACTGTGGTGGAATGCCAGGATGGCCGTTCGCAGCACAAAAACAAGGCCCAGGCACTGGCGGTCCTAGCCGCGCGCATCAAGGACAAAGAAGAGCGTACCGCTCACGCCAAGCAGGCAGCCGAGCGCAAATCGCTGGTGGGGTCAGGTGATCGTTCGGAACGCATACGCACTTACAATTTCCCGCAAGGCAGGGTCACCGATCATCGAATTAATCTTACGCTGTTCAAAATGGATCACATTATGGATGGCGACATCAACGAGATGTGCAATGCATTGATGGCGGAATATCAGGCTGAACAGCTGGCAACGCTCGCAAATGAAGGCAGCAGTTAAACTTGCTGCGCACGATACAAGCAATTCTGCTTCAAGATGCAGCCCGTTTGACCGAAGTACTGGAGATAACCCCCAGCAGCGCACGTATCGAAATACAGTGTTTGTTGCAACAGGTGCTAAATGTCCCGCGCGCTTGGTTGCTGGCCCATTCCGAGCATAGCCCGAAGGAAACTGAGCAAACCAATTACCATGAATTGCTGCAGCGTCGCCTTCTGGGAGAGCCCGTTGCCTATCTGCTGGGTGAACGCGAATTCTTCGGGTTAACGTTCAAGGTGACGCCCGCTACGCTCATTCCCCGTCC
>JBDSEJ010000161.1:0-2508 GCA_039920105.1 Candidatus Nitrotoga sp.
AATTCGGCAGGAAACGACGCTTTGTTTTATTATTGGCGTGAGATACATTGTTTCCCACCATCGGGCGTTTCCCCGTTACTTGACAGACGCGAGCCATAGCTATTTCCCCAACTAGTTTGCAAAAGAACTCCTATTCTACTATAAAACCTTCTATCTGATCAACCTGTAGCTACTGCATCAAGTTAGAGAAATTAACAGTGCCAACATTCTCCACGTTAATTTCTCTAAAAAATGACAAATCGCATTCCCATCTTCCGCTCACACCTCTATATGTAATGAGAAACATTCCTTACTTCTCCTTTAGTTCTACACGCGCCCAACCACGCGCGAAGGTGATGTCGAGGCTCTCGCCTACAGTCAAATCAGCACTGTCCAAAATAATTTCACCGCATTCATTACGCACCATGCTGTAACCTCGCGCCAGCACCTGCTGCGGATCAAGATGGTCGAGATGTTGCTGTAAGCTGTTTAAACAAACATCGTAGCGCTCCAATGTGCGCCGCATGACTTCCAGCATATGGCGAGCCAAAATCGTCTGCCGCTCTCCAAGCTGCGCAATGTTTGGACATACCGCAATCAAACGTCGCTGCAATGACTTCCAGCTCCATTGTTGACGCTGCAGCATGTAGGCCAGCTCAGTTTGCAAGCGTCGCTGCAGGTGGTCAAGATGCTGCGCTTGTTGTTGCACTCGCTGTTCGGGATGCACCAGGCGACGCTGTAAATAATCAAGCTGTTGCATCACACGTTCCGATTGACGCTGCCTCCCCCGTGCTAATCGCTGTGCTAAATGATGCACGCGTTGCAATAAATCCTGCCGCTCCGGCACGACCAGTTGCGCTGCTGCAGTGGGCGTAGCAGCTCGCTGATCAACGACAAAATCAGCGATAGTAAAATCAGTCTCATGACCAATTCCGCTCACCATCTGAATGCGGCTGGCGAAGATAGCACGCACTACTATTTCATCGTTAAATGCCCATAAATCTTCTATGCTGCCACCACCGCGACATACCATCAGAACGTCACACTCAGCGCGCTCATTAGCCAATCGAATGGCTCGCGCTATCATTTGCGCCGCGCCCTCCCCTTGTACCGGTGTAGGATAAAGCACAACAGGAATACTTGGCATACGCTTAGCCAAGGTAATCAATCCATCGCGTAACGCTGCTGCCTGCGGCGAGGTAATAATGCCAATTTGTGCAGGGAAGAACGGCAGCGGCCGTTTCCGCGTTGCATCAAACAACCCTTCGGCTTCCAGTTTGCGTTTGAGGCGCTCGAACGCATCATGAAACGCACCCAGTCCAGCTGGCCGCATCTGCTCCAGCGTCAATTGAAATTCACCTCGAGCTTCATACAAAGTGGCCAGAGCCAACACCTCAACCTGCATGCCATTTTTTGGTAGCCAATCAAGATACTGATTTTTGTGGCGGAACATCACGCAGCGCACCTGAGCCTGCTCATCTTTCAAGGAAAAATACCAATGCCTGGAAGCAGCACAGACAAAATTGGAAATCTCACCGCGCACCCATAGCAGAGGCAAGCCATTTTCCAATATCTGCTTTGCTGCCATGTTGAGCTCTTGCACGCTGAATATATGATTTTTTTCATCTTCAACTAATTTAAAAATCATATTGACATTCTTTAATAATCCACAATTTGAAGAAAATTCTTGCTTGCACCCAAATAAAGTTCAATACTTTGGTAAGTTACAACATGCATTTGTTTTTATTGTTATTTTCAACAAGCACATAAATGAAGCAGACCCCTGAAATCTATTATTTGATAAGAAGTTAAGCAACATTCCAATATCTTTTCCACATAGTTATCCACAGTTTTTGTGCATGAATTATGCATCGCAGCGCCTTAATTCAAATTACGTTATTAAGCATACCGACGCAGTCATGATACAAACTTAAAGTACACCCGAGATAAAGTAACCGGAGAAATCTTGCTCAAACAAGTGCGACCAGATACAGTGCCGCTTTATTAATTTAAGCATATTTGGAGAAGTTCAGTGTTTGCTATTGTGGAAGCGGCTGGTTGGCCGATTTGGTTTTTGATAGTTGCATCTGTGATTGCGGTTGCATTAATTGCTGAGCGTCTGATGAGTCTGCGAAACAAAAAAATTGCACCCGCAACGCTATTCAATGAAGTGGTCCATGAACTAAAGCAACGCGGGGTCAGCGATGCAATGCTTTCCCGTTTGGAGAAAGACTCCCCGCTTGGTCGTATCTTCGCCGCAGGCCTTAAGAACATGCAAAGTTCATCCACAGTGATGAAAGAATCTGTCGAGGAAGCAGGGCGCGCTGCTGCACACGAGCTGGAACGCTTTCTCACTACATTAGGTACAATCGCGTCAATAAGCCCATTGTTAGGCCTATTTGGCACGATGGTAGGCATGATTGAAATTTTCGGCGCACAAAGCACCACAGACAGTGCTCCCGCTGCGCTTGCCCATGGCATCTCAATCGCCTTGTACAACACGGCATTCGGCCTGATGGTTGCTATCCC
>JBDSEJ010000162.1:0-2086 GCA_039920105.1 Candidatus Nitrotoga sp.
ATGTCACTAACGCATCAAGTCGAGAGTTATCTTGCTTTCGATAAATATAACCGCTGGCACGCAGCTTGTTTTCCAGCATCCATGCTTCAAAATCAAAATCGTGAGGATTGCTGCTGCCATGCGGCTGTTTCAAACGTACTGTGAGTTGCCAGCGTTCGCCGGCATGGATGTCGAGAGGTTTTACCTTTGAACCATAGTAACTTGCAAGCAGGATGTGCGACGGAACAATTGCATTGGGGGTGAGTACCTGTTCCACATCGAAGACAAAACGAAGTCCGTACTCATGCTGTTGGGGAAGCTTTCCCACTACACCAATAATTTGGATGTCTTTGCCCTCCCACTCGGCAGGTAGAGTATCGGACAAACGTTGCTGGGCAAAAAATGCTGCGTAGAAAAAGCCAAAGGTACAAGAAAATGCTACTAGAAGAGCAGGGTATGCTTTGCGCTGAAAATGATGGCTACGCGGTAGCATCAAAGCAGCAGCGAGCAATAAAGTTATCCCACCCCAAGCGGGGTTGGGAAGTATTGCCTGTTGTTGTAACAGCCATACGCCAAATGCAAAAACCAAAACGGCATAGCGCATGGCTTAATTAGTGCCGCCAAATGATGCCGACAATGGGGAGGTTGTGCACCAATCTGTTGAACTATTTTTGTAATGGCATGAGTTCGTTATCCACCTGAAATGCCTTGCCGCTCTAGCCGCGTTCGGTGTGTGGCCCGATCGCCAGCACACGAGAGGTGCCGCGTTCTTGCACCACCAGCGTGCCGTAATACACAAACGGCAAGTCATTGCCGTCGGGCGGACGCAGTGTATGGGCATCAATTTGACCGTCTTGCCTACCGGCACCGACTCTCCAGTTAGCAATTGATTCATCCGTCGCAAAAATTATTGCAGGAAACTAGTGCCGCATTCGCTGGTATCCGTTCCGTTTTGCGTTTCTGATAAATTGTGATTCTCGTCATCATGCACACAAAGCCCAGTAACATCATCGCATTGCTGACATCGCCCAGCAGTAAACAAATCCCCCCAGCCACTAATAACAGTATGAACATTGGTTCTCGCACAACTTCCAGTGCAATTGCCAGAATTTTACGGATCCAGGCTGCGGGCAATTCGTTCATTACTTCAGCTTGCAGTCGCCTATATGTTTCGGCCACAGTCAGGCAGTGCATATCAGTTGGGTCGGATATTTTTGGGCTCAAGTGTGCAAACTTCCCAAAGAGGGCTGGTGTATTCAATAAAATCAGGTAATCTACTCACCTGATTTTGCTTAGTAACGATTTTGCCTTATTAACGAGTATCCGTGCCGAAAAAATATTTCAGAAAATTCCTGCCGAGCCATGAAGTATTCAAACAAAGCCGTTGGGCGCGCTGGTTTGGCGGCTGGCTAGATCATCCCAACCTGTGGCATCTTAACCGTCATTCCGTCTCGGGCGGCGTCGCCATTGGTCTGTTCACCGGACTGATTCCTGGTCCGCTTCAAATAATTGGCGCAACTTTGCTGGCAGTGCTGTTCCGCGTAAATTTGCCGGTAGCTGCGGCCACCACACTCTATACCAACCCATTGACCATTTTGCCGCTCTATGCGTTGGCATATAAACTGGGTGTATTTGTTACCGGACATACTAACGGCAATTCGCCTGTGAACCTTTCCCTGCCAGAAATGACCTGGGTTAATTGGCCTACTGTCATGCTGGATTGGCTTCTGTCACTTGGTAAACCCCTTGCAGCCGGCTTGCCGCTTTTGGCATTAAGTTTTGCTGTTGCGGGTTATTTTATTGTGCGTATGTTGTGGTATGCGGCTGTGGTATGGGAATGGCGCAAGCGAGCATCACGGCGGCGATGATGGTTTCATGGACGGCGTGTAAGTCACTGCACTTGTTTAACATGGTATTGATTTCGGTAAACCGGATTTATCAAATGAATGTAATAAAATATCGCTATGCAAAAACTTGACCAATTGAATTTTGATAATACTTTTTCTCGGCTGCCAGACAACTTTCACAGTCGTTTAAATCCTACACCATTACCCAATTCTTATTTGGTTAGCTTTAATGCTAGTGCTGCCGAATTAATTAATCTGGA
>JBDSEJ010000163.1:0-1572 GCA_039920105.1 Candidatus Nitrotoga sp.
AAGCCGCCAGGCAATACTCACCACGATTAATGGGTATTTGTTTCAGCACGTAGGATGTACAGTACCTAATTTAACCCATAAATAATAGTCAATTATATTGATGTTAACTATAAGGATTGTTTATAATTAGATGGTGTGATGAAGCCATTCATGATCTCAAAGTTGACTGAACACTTGTACATCCGGATGCGCAAGTAGCAAAGATGAGCGACAATAGGATTGCCTTGGCACTGAGTAACACAAACAATAAAATTGTATAACGGCATCTCTATTTAAATTAAAAGCAGGCTTGAGAATTTGCTCAGCAAGGTAAATCGAAGAAGCACTGATCTACTTGTTTGAACCAGAATAATAATTAATTTCTCATATGAAGTTGCCCTTCGTTCAGAATCATTTACATATTGGGAAATATAGGAGAGCTTTATGTCACAAGGTTTGTGCACATCATGCGGCTATATAGGTGAGACAAAAATCATATCCAAAGGCAGCATTGATACCGAAATAATCCTTTGGTTTTGCTTCTTGATTCCCGGCGTAATTTATTCTATTTGGCGTTACCGCTCTCAGCATGAAGTATGTCCAATTTGTGATCATGCAACGATCATTCCGGCTGATTCTCCCAAAGCTCAGCAAATCATTCATAAAAATCGTGCAAAAAAGGTTGCGACCGCGATCCCGGAATTCAGGCCACCATCGAAAGCAGCTATTGGAGTAGGTAGGACGGTTGGACGCTTGGTCGGTCGATTACTCAAGTGACCCATAAACATTAAGGGAATGTGAAGAATGGATGACAATTTTTTATTGCAGACGGTCTCTGGCGATTTGCTGAAATGAGTATTCGCTAGTGAATTCGTATAGCATGGTTCAGTAATAGCAGTATTAACAAATTTTTATAAATGCAGCTCAATTGAATGTCCATTCCTGAAGTATTTGCCATTTCAGGCAGGTTTAGCGATGCATCTCATGCGGCATGGCGGCATAGAAAGTTCATGTCTTCGAATTGGCCTGTCTTGAGGGGTGAGGTTACTGTAACTCTGCTTAGTTGTTCAGGCTGGGAGATTTTAACTTCCGATTCTATAAGCATGTAACCAGTTTGTTGACTGGAGAAAAAAATGGAACAGCAAGAGTATATCGTGTGGCTTGAATCATTACGTATGAGTGATGTGGCCAAGGTGGGCGGCAAGAATGCTTCGCTTGGGGAGATGATCAGCCAACTTGCGCATCTTGGTGTGCGTGTGCCGGGTGGCTTTGCTACCACGGCCGAAGCATATCGTAACTTTCTCGCGCAGGATGATTTGGATAAGCGCATTCGCGCAGTGCTCGATAATCTTGATGTGACCGATGTGATCGCGCTGGCCGAGGTCGGTAGCCGGATACGCCAGTGGATTATAGACACGCCTCTTCCGCCGCGTCTGGAAAGTGAAGTACGCGGCGTCTATGAAAAGATGCAGGCCGAGGCCGGTGTGAATATTTCCTGGGCCATTCGTTCCTCTGCTACGGCGGAAGATTTGCCGGACGCTTCGTTTGCCGGGCAGCAGGAAACTTTTCTCAATATTAATGGCGTGGATCATG